>CAPNGW010000228.1 GCA_948665105.1 uncultured Lachnospiraceae bacterium | reverse complement strand
AGGACTTTATCGAGGCCGGCGCCATTGTCAGCACTCCCACCTGCGGACCCTGCCTGGGGGGATATATGGGCATTCTGGCGGAGGGAGAGCGGTGCGTATCCACCACCAACCGGAATTTTGTAGGAAGAATGGGACACGTGGATTCGGAAATATACCTGGCCAGCCCGGCTGTGGCTGCGGCCAGTGCCATTACCGGAACTTTATCAGGACCCGAAGTGTAAGGAGGAAGATAAGATGAAAGCATGCGGACGCGTATTTAAATATGGGGACAATGTGGATACGGATGTGATTATCCCTGCCAGATACTTAAATTCATCGGACCCCAGTGAGCTGGCCCTTCACTGTATGGAGGACATTGACAGGGAATTCGTGAATAAGGTTTCCAAGGGGGATTTGATTGTGGCGGATAAGAATTTCGGCTGTGGCTCCTCAAGAGAACATGCACCCATCGCCATCAAGGCGGCAGGAGTGAGCTGTGTCATCGCGGAGACCTTTGCACGAATATTTTATCGAAACGCCATCAATATCGGCCTCCCCATCATCGAGTGCCCGGAGGCCTCCAAGGGGATTGCCCAGGGAGATGAGGTGGAGGTGGATTTTGACAGCGGCGTGATTACCAACAAGACCAAGGGCCAGCGCTATCAGGGCCAGCCATTCCCGGAATTTATGCAGAAGATTATTGCTGCGGAAGGGCTGATTAATTATATCAATGGCGGCGCCTGAGCTTTTTGTGACTTAAAATACTCCAAAAGCCGGGGAGAAATTTCCACCTGGGTGTAGTATTCTGCATACGCTCTGGGAGAAAGCTCTGCCAGATAATTGGGAGTATAGTTTTTATTTATGCCGTGGGCCTTTGCCAGGTCCACGGCCTTATTGTAGGCAATGGCGGCCAGCTCCTGGGAAGGGTAGACGCCCACCACATGGGTGCCCTTGATATGAAGACGCACCTTATAAAGAGTCTGTCCTTTTCTCTCAAAACGGGAAACGCCGTAGTAGGGGTTCAGTACCTGGATATTGGAATACCGAAAATCCGTTGAATCGCCGTTGACGAAGCAGTAGTCCTTTCCTGCAACGGCGAAATTTTTGATGCCGTACCGGGAGAGGATGGTGACCTGCATACCGTAATCGCTGACAAAGAGATGGCCCCCCCGCCGCATGATTTTGTGGCTGGAGTAGTAGAAAAGATCGTCAACGTCGAATTTCAGTTCATCCTCGGGAGCCAGCAGATACAGGAAATAGTTTTTGTACAGGTAAATGGGATTTTTGAAATAAATATGATTATCCCGAAAATTCAATAAGCATACCTGTTTCTCAAAGGGAAGAACAGAAGCGGATAAACTTTCGTGGCTTAAAAGAGTCTCCAGGGTGCAGGAAGAATCGGACAGAATCCGGCCCGCTTCCCGGTATGCCGCGTGGGCCAATCCTTCCGCATCATAGCTTCCCAGACTGATGTGCTTGCCGCGGTAGGTGATGCCGGCGCGAAAATATATGGTGTTATCTCGTTTTTGGGCAGTATAGACACCTGGCAGCATGATAAATCCCTCCTGCATTTATCCTACCGTAAAAAAAAATCAAATGCAAGAGGGATTTTTATAACAAAAACTTGCGGCTTTTTAAGGCAAGGAGTATAATGTCCACAAAAGCATAACAGTTGGCAACATGGAAAGAAATGATTATATGAAAGTGAAGGGTGAAAAAATGGATTTGTTTTATACTAGCACAAGAAATGCCAATGAGAGGGTGACTGCTTCCCAGGCCATTTTACAGGGACTGGCCGGGGATGGAGGATTGTTTGTGCCGGAATACATACCGAAGCTGGAGATGCCGTTGGAGCAGCTGGAGGGAATGAACTACCAGGAGACAGCCTACCAGGTGATGAAGCTGTTTTTTACGGATTTTTCTGAGGATGAGCTTCGGTACTGTATTGGCAGCGCCTATGATGGCAAGTTTGACACTCTGGAAATCGCTCCTTTAAGGGAAGCCGGGGGGGTACATTACCTGGAGCTGTTCCACGGCTCCACCATCGCCTTTAAGGACATGGCGCTCTCTATTCTTCCCCATCTTATGATTACATCTGCCCGAAAGAATCATGTGACCAATGATATCGTAATTCTCACTGCAACCTCCGGGGACACCGGAAAGGCGGCCCTGGCCGGATTCGCAAAGGTGCCGGGAACAAAGATTATTGTCTTTTATCCCAAGGATGGTGTCAGCCCCATCCAGCAGAAGCAGATGGTGACCCAGGAGGGTGATAACACCTTCGTGGTGGGGATTGACGGCAACTTTGATGAGGCCCAGACCGGAGTAAAGGAGATGTTTGCGGACTCCGTCCTGGCAGAGGAGATGCAGGCAAAAGGCCATCAGTTCTCCTCCGCCAACTCCATCAATATTGGACGGCTGGTCCCCCAGATTGTCTATTATGTTTATGCATATGCAAAAATGTTGGACAGAGGGGAGCTGAAAAACGGGGAGCCCATGAATGTGGTGGTGCCCACCGGCAATTTCGGCAACATTCTGGCGGCCTGCTACGCCAAGGCAATGGGGCTTCCCATTCACAAGCTGATTTGTGCCTCCAATGAAAATAAGGTGCTGTACGACTTTTTTAAGAGCGGCACCTATGACCGGAACCGGGAGTTCATCCTGACCTCCTCCCCCTCCATGGACATTTTGATTTCCAGTAATCTGGAGCGGCTGATTTACCTGACAGCCGGAGAGGATGCTGATGCGAACCGTGGCTTCATGGAGCATCTTTCCAGGAAGGGCAGCTATCAGATTACGGAGGAGATGAGAGCGAAGCTTTCTGATTTCTACGGGAATTATGCCACCCAGGAGGAGACTGCCTCCGTCATTAAGTCTCTTTACGAAAAGGAAGACTACGTGCTGGATCCCCACACTGCCGTTGCTGCCTGTGTCTATGAGAAATACCGTAAAGAGACAGGAGACACCACTAAAACGGTGATTGCCTCCACTGCCAGCCCCTACAAATTCACCAGAAGCGTTATGACAGCCATCGATGGCAGCTATGATGAGATGGATGATTTCGCGCTGGTGGATGAGTTAGAAAAGCTGTCCAAGGTAAAGGTACCAAAGGCCATTCAGGAGATACGGACTGCACCGGTGCTTCACAAGACCGTGTGCCAGGTGGAAGATATGCCGAAAGTGGTAAAAGAATATTTGAAATTGTAAAAAGAATTTCGCTCTGCGAAATTCTGCGCCGCAAATGCGTCGCCTCAGCGACATATTTCCTCTGCATTTGCGTGCGCATCCAAAGCGGAGCGTTTTTTATATCATAGGGAAGTTCAAAGAACTTTCCTATGATATAAAAAGAGGCAGACAGAACGTTTTATAAAATGTCCTGTCTGCCTCTTAAAGCTTAATTTATCGTTTCCACTGAGCAGATAAAATATACCAGTCCAAAGGGAAACAGAATCGGAAATAAAAATGTATTGGTATTTGGAGAGAGAACTTTGTGGTCCTGCATTTGCGGTGGCAGAAGAACCAGCTCCAGGGCGTGTTCATTGGAAAGGTTCACCACATATAACCCATTGTGCAGATTCAAAAAGTCCTCCATGGATGCCTGTACATACTCGTCCAGTCCCTCAAAATTCTCCCCCGCATACCGGGACGCGAAGGATATGGCAGTGACATCCGTCATATTAAGGGCGGAGGCCACGCGAAAGCTTCCGCATTCCAGCTGCTGTGTTACGCAGTTGCTGGCGGAAATTTCATTCATCCTTAGGAGGCTTAAGGGGGTAAAATTACTCTCCACATAACGAACCATATTCTGGAACAGAAGCAGGAGATAATCACTGATATATTCCACGGGAATATCAGCATTGATGGTATTTATTTCTGCCAGCATCTTCTGAATCACTTCTCGCTGCTCTGTGTTAAAATTTAAATCCAGGATTTCACAATCACTGTGGTAATTTGAAAGATGCTCTTCCAGCTGAGATGGGGTCAGCACACCCTGTTCCACCAGAATCTCACCTAAAAGGAGATAGTCGGGCGGCTTTTCGTCTTCTCCGGTTTTGCTGCTGTTAAAAAATCCGTCCCAGGATCCACCCTCTTGGGTATGTGCCTCCAAAGCATGCAACAGCTGTTGGTGTGTGATGGCACATTTATTAACCAGATAGTTTCCGAAAAATTGTGTGTGCATCATTGACACCTCCCCAATCTTTTTGTAAGGATTTCCAGGATATGAGAAGCGAGAATGGGCTTTTGCACGAATTCCCGGGCACCCTCCTGAATGGCGTTCATGAGCTGCTCTCTGGTTCCCACAGACGAGACGATGACAATATAGGCGTCGGGATCAAAGGCAATGATTTCTTTGACAGCGGAAATTCCGTCTTTTATGGGCATAACAATATCAAGAAATACTATGGAAGGGTGGTGTTCCTTGTAGAGGTCAATGGCCTCCTGCCCATTGGTGGCCTCCAGAAAGCAGTTCCAGCCCTGTGATTTTAAAATGTCTTTCAGCTGTTTCCTGGCAAGAACGGAATCATCACTGATTAAAATTTCTACATCTGCCATAAATTTTTCTCCCTGTTTTCAGAATAAATACTATATACCTGCATTTTACACCAAAATAATGGAAATTACAATTATTTTTATGCTTTTTCTACAATTTCTAAAATGAAATTTTAAATTCCACCGTTCCCTTATACGGTGGAGTTTACT
>CAPNGW010000227.1 GCA_948665105.1 uncultured Lachnospiraceae bacterium | reverse complement strand
CAGGGGCCAGCCCGCTTCCAGCCTCCCGCTTTCCATAAGAATCGGACCCTCCAGCGCAAATATACAAGCTGCCGCCAACAGGACAGCAGCCATAAGTAATTCCATCTTTTTCTTCACAAAGACGCTCCCCAGCAAGAACTCTTTGTTCTAAGATATGCCTTTCCTTTAATTGATATACTTGATAATCAAATCCCAGATGGCAGACTTCTCAAGACCCAGCTTCCAAAAAGCGCCTCCCGCCAGAGACTCATCCTTCAACAGCCGAAGCCTCAGCTCCATGGAGGCCTCATCCTCCATCCAGATTTTGTAGGTGTTTCCGTTATATTCATACTCGGCATAGTACTGTCCGTCTTCCTCAGACCATATTTTTTCCGCTCCATTTATAGATACGCGGTTTTCCGCCTCGTTCATGCTCACTGCGGAGCTGTTCACAGTGTAAGGCACGTAATCCTCGGCGGCTATTTCCACCTCGGGAACATCATCCCCCTTGGGGACACACTCCCACACCCGCGTGTAGAAGGGCATGCCCAGAATTATCTGCTCCGCCGGCACTTCCTTCAGTGTGTTCTTCACGCCATCGGTCACAAATCCGATGGAGGCCACGGAGCCCTCCGAGGAACCGCTGTAATGCTCGTCATAGGCCATCACTACCACATAATCTGCAAAGGCGGCCTGCTCCGCCCGGTTGTAAAATGCCGTATAATCAGAGGGCACATAGTTGTCCACCGACAGCACAATCCCATTATTCTCACATTTGATAGAGAGTTCCCGTATGAATTGAATGTAGGCATCTCCCACTTCACCACTTAAGCTCTCAAAATCCAGGTTAATGCCATCAAGGTCATATTCAATGGCAGCTGCAATTATCTGGTTGGTAAGATAATCTCTGGTGGAGGTATGGGTCAACACAGCTGTGGTATCCACATCGGGGTTCTCCAGATTGCTGAATAATGCCCACACCTCCACGCCGTTTTGATGACAGTAATTGACATAGCCGGAGCTGGCCAGAGATTTGATATTGCCGCTGTTATCGTTTAAGTAGAACCAGGTGGGGGAAATCACGTTGACGCCTTTGGTCTGGCTTAGTACATTGGCAATCTGGTCGTTGGCTTCCTGACCAGTCACCTGATGCCAGGCCATGTTGATTTTCTTATCCTTCAGAAGGTGGTTAAACACCGGCTCCTCAAAGGGCCGACTGGTGGTCTGCGTCTGTGCATCACTTAAATTCTTATTCTGAGTATAGCCAATCATGCCGTCCTGGGTGCACACCCGGCTCCACTCATCCAGCTGCTCAGTGACAGTTACCGTATCTCCCTTTCCCACGTCAGCCACAATATTGCTCTTAATACCGCCCTTCTCTCGGATGGCCGTATTCTTCTTCACAGAGGCAGTCAGTATATCGCCCCATTCACTGGTGAGAATCAAACGATTGGGATTTTCGTGAAGGGTAACCTCAAGGTTGGTATATTTCTGCACAAAGTCCACCGCCAGATACACGGCATCCCCATCCACCCGGACAATGGTATAGCTTTCCCTGTGGGGCTCCTTTGTCACCACATACTCCGAGCTTCCGGCGTTCACCGAAATAACCTCCGAAGGTGTGGTATAACGGAGAATATTCTCATTGGAATCCCAGTAAAACCGCTGGTTTAACTGGTCATGGACAAATTCATAGCTCAAATAGGCATGTCCGTCTATATACCGGCATACCTGGCCGGTCATCTGATTATTGAGTATGATGGCCATGTCCTGTGGGTCCTTCAAATTATAATAAGTCTGTAAATCCGCACGGTCCTTCGTGGGCGTATAACGCTGGACCAGCGCTGTACAGACAGCAATCAATCCCACAACAACAATAAATATAACTGCCACCATTACCGTCATGACTTTTTTTCTCATGGTCCTGGTTGTCCTCCTGCTAGTGTCTGGGTATTATTGGGTTATCCGGCCATTGGGCCGATCTTGCTATAACCTCTGGGCTGCCAACCGCCATGCTGTGCCCTCGATAAATCTCCGATTTCTCTCGGTCACGGGCTTCGCTTCGGTCCGCCCATGCTACAACCTGGAAAAATCAAAGATTTTTCCAGGTCACGGGCTTCGCCCTATCAAAAAAGCAGAAGCCAAATTCGTCTGCAAGCAACCGATTTGCCTTTTGCTTTTTTGGCATGGCTCATTGCTTTCGTGCACATTATACCACATTCTCTCCGTTAGCGCAAAGAATTTTGATGCTTCCGCCATTCCCCAACGACGGAAGCATCAAACTCGCACATATTTTACATTTGTGGTTACACACATATTTGATTCAGTGGATTTCGTTCCATAGAACAATCCTTAAGTAACTCTGATTCGGTCAAATCTTAATTCGGTCCATACCCCCTTCTCATTGGTCACATAGTCCCGCATGAAATCACTGGTGTCGTTGACACACAAAACGTCCGTGACCGCCAACGGGCAGCTGGGGATTCCATCCAGAAAAATCATGATACCGCGGTTCTGGATATTCTCCAGCTCAATCAATAGTTTTTGCTTTTCCAGTCCAAATTTGCCATTCATAAAAATCCTTCCTTCTCATGTTTCACAAGGAGCATAATACCGTGATATATTATAGCAGGTTGTGTTCCCGGGCGGTTAATGCGTCCGTGGCCCCGGGCTTTCATTCAGGAATGTTGATAAAGGTCTTCCCTCACCGTCACAGGATTGGGGGCAGAAAAGCCACCGCTTCCCCCGGCCGTAAAGTACGACAACATGTTTATTTCTGTCTTATCTTGTCTTCTGGCAACTTCACTTTGGATTTCCAATTTTAAGTATCCGTTTTATGAAGTCATAATATACGGCTTTCCTGCGGTTTGGGTCTTCTGCCCAATGCATGCCCTCCTTTCTTAAATTTTTTCTGTTTCGGTGATTGGAAAAAGAGACGCATATCCGGCTCTGGACCGGTCCGGCCTGTGTTTGAAACTAATAGAACAATACTTCGGAACTGTAAAGAAATTTAAAATGTAAAATGAAGTGGTATTTTTTCCTGTCCGTACATATAGTATGGTATCTTTAGAATCGCGGTTATTTTTTAACGATTTTCGCATACTATTCTTAGGTACGTCAAAGGATATTACGGTTTCCTGGGAAATATTGCCGATGCTGCACGTGTGCAGAAATTGAATTGCCTCTGAACAAACAGTAACTTGGTCTGTGTTTGAGAAAACATCTGATGACCTGCTTTGATACGCTTCTGTCCGCCAAAATATGCCGGAGACGCATCTCTTAACACTTTATATACCACAAAACCATCCCGGTTTGCAAGACTTTTTTATAAAAAAATTACATTTCCTAAAATTTTTGTTAATTTATCGTCCGGTTACTTGACGAAACTTTCTGAAACGTTTATACTTTGGGATACCCAAAGCATGTAGATTTTGTTATTGTAGACCTTGAAAAAGGAAGTGATCATATGAAAATTGAAAAAGTGAGCGATAATCAGATACGTTGTACTCTGACCCGTGAAGATTTAGCGGACCGTCAAATCAAGTTGAGCGAGCTGGCATATGGCACAGAAAAGGCAAAATCGCTTTTCCGGGAGATGATGCAGCAGGCGGCTTTCGAGTGCGGCTTTGAAGCAGAAGACATCCCATTGATGATAGAGGCGATACCGCTTTCAGGGGATACCATTATTTTAATCATTACCAAGGTAGAATATCCCGAGGAACTGGATACCAGGTTCTCCCAGTTCTCCCAGAGCAGTGAACAGGAAGGGGCTTACGGAGATTCCTCCTCCCGATTAACCGGCGGCGAGTCGGAATTTGAGACTGTGGGAGCTGACGATATTCTGGATTTGTTCAAGAAGATTCAGGCCGAGCGCAAGAAGGCTGAGGCCGATTTAAAGAAGGATGCACAGTTTGTTCCTCTGGAAAAAGCTATCCAGCGGGAAAATACCGGGGCCGAGGATGCTCCCCTGGTGGTGGACATCACCAAGCTGTTCGTCTTTAACCGGCTGGACGAGGTAAGCCGGCTGGCCCACGTGTTAAAGGGCTTCTACAACGGCTGCAACGTACTATACAAGAATATTACCACAAGGAAATATTATCTGGTCATCAGCAAGAGCCAGCACACACCGGAAGAATTTAACAAGGTTTGCAATATCCTCTCGGAATACGCCAGACAGGAAAAATACACCTCCGCGGTAGGAGCTTATTTCGAGGAGCACTACGAGACAATCATCAGAGAACATGCTTTGCAGGTGCTGGCAGGGCTGTAAGCAGTAATTTCACAAAAAAGAAGGCTTTTCTGTGCTTGCGCCAGAAAGGCCTTCTCTTTTGTTCATGACCATAGAAAACTCACCGAGCGTGTTTTCTATGGTTGTTCTTTTTATTCTGCCAGGAAATTGTTGATTCGCTCCACCAGGGCGTCGGGATCCAGGCCGTGAACCATGGCAGCCTCCCCAACAGTCTCCATCTGAGAAGACGGGCAGCCCAGACAGTGCATCCCAATCTCAAGTAAAATAGGGGACACATCCTTCTCCATCATCAACAGTTCTCCAATCATTGTATTCTTCGTAATCTGTGCCATTTTATATTCCTCCTTCACACCTGTCCTGTAATCACGGATACCATTATAATACTATTTCCTTTATTATGCAACGGCTTTCTGGAAACAATGATAATATCTAAAATGAAATTTTAAATTCCACCGTTCCCTTATAA
>CAPNGW010000226.1 GCA_948665105.1 uncultured Lachnospiraceae bacterium | reverse complement strand
TGATGGGCCAGTGCCCTTCGTTCCCGGCGCAGGCGGCAATAGCTGTCGTATAACCGCTTTTCGTGATTGCTGAAAAAATGTCCCGTGTCCACGGAGTAGAGGTGAATTTGCGTATCAAGCATGGGTGAGTTCTCCTTTTTTGTATTTTGGACATGAAAATCTGTTCCTGCCTGCTATATAGTTCTCTTAAAAAATTTTATTTTTACACGAAAAGCAAACAAGCGTTCTGGAAAAACTTGACAAGAACGTTTGTTTGGTATATACTTGGCAGTATCACCACCAGAGACGGGCACAAAGGAAAATTTTTGTGGAGGAAACAACGAGATGGATGAGAGAAGGAGACAACAGATTTTGGAGGCTTATTGCTCCAATGAGATGCGGAGGCTCAAACAGCTTTGCTATCCGCGCATTGTGAGGATTGGCGGGATTTCGCCCATGGACTATGACGATCTTTACAGCATTGCATTGGACGTATTAAGAGACAGTGTGGAACGGTATGAGGAATCCGCGAAATGCGAATTCAGTACGTACCTGGCAGGGAATATCCGAAGGCGGTTTGACACCTATGTCAGGGACAGGAATCGGAGGAAGCGGGACTGCCCGGGGGAGGTGGATTCTCTGGACAGGGAAGATAGTGAGGGCGGATGCTTGTACGATACGGTGGCTTCCGGCTTTGACACAGAGCGACAGGTGTTTACGAAGGATGGATTCTCCCGGGACGGCAGGGTGGAGGCATATTTGCAGTGCCTTTCCGGGAAGCAGAGGGCCGTTGCCGGGATGATCATGGAGGGCTTTTGCTCCCAGGAGATACGGGCGGCGCTGAAACTGACAGAGCGGGAATATCTGGATTCCTTAAGGGATATGAGGGCTTTTGAGAAGATAAGAATATTAAAGAATACCAAGGATATCAAAGGTAAGGAGGAGCGAAATATGAGCAACAGTGGTACACTGACATTGGAGAAGAGCAAGCAGGATCGACTGAGCGTGGCTTCTGTGATTCGAAGGATGAATAATTATACCCTTCGGTTTGACCATCCCCTGCAACGGCCTTCGGAGCAGTGGTCCCCGGCCATGAAGGGCAATCTGGTGTCGGACATTTTGCAGGGCAATCCCATACCGCCTCTGGTATTTGCGGAGCAGATTGTGGGAGGAATGGCGGTTATCTGGGATTTGGACGGGAAACAGCGCTGTACCAATGTCTACTCATATCAGAATGACGGATTTAAGCTTACCAAGAATATCCGGCGATGGAACATCCCTTATCAGGCGGTTTGCAAGACCAGGGCAGGGAAGCCCATGCTGGACAGCAAAGGATTTCCCCGGTTTGAGCAGAAGGTCTTTGATATTCGCGGGAAGAGATTCTCCGATTTGCCGGAGGAGCTTAAGGATCGGTATATGGATTACAATTTCCAGGTGGTGGAATACTTAAATTGTTCCGGTGAGGACATTGCGTACCACATTGCCAGATACAATGAGGGGAAGCCCATGACGGTTTCACAGAAGGGACTCACCCGTCTGGGTGAGGATTTTGCCTCCATTGTGAAGAGTATTTCCGCCATGCCCTTTTTTAAGGAGAAGGGCGCTTACAAGGTGTCGGAAAGCATCAACGGTACGGTGCACCGGGTGGTGGTGGAGAGCGTCATGGCCGTCCATTTCCTGAAGGAATGGAGGAAGAAGCAGGAGGAGATGTGCGAATTTATCAAAACCCATGCCACCACGGAGATGTTTGAGGATTTCGAGGATTTGGTTTTAAGGATTTCCAGAGCCGGCACCAAGGAAACCTTCGCCATGTTTGATTCCCGGGATTCTTTTCTGTGGTTTGGGGTATTTGCCCGGTTTGTGGACACCGGGCACAAGGACCAGGAATTTGTCCGGTTTATGAAGGCCTTCCAAAAGGAGCTGCACACCAGGACCGTGGATGGAATCTCCTTTGATGAGCTGAACAAAAAGGCCACCAAGGACAAGGCCGTGGTGGTCCGTAAGCTTGGGCATTTGACGGCTCTGATGGAGGAGTACCTTGCTCTCAGCCCTGCCATTGGGGCATAAGGCTCCTTTTTGAGCCTGCCTGTTATCTCGTCAGAGACAGATAATTTTTCATGTTTTTCAGCGCCGACTTTTCCAGCCGGCTGACCTGGGCCTGAGAGATTTGAATCTCTTCGGCCACCTCCATCTGGGTCTTGCCCTGGAAGAACCTAAGCTGAATGATATAGTTCTCCCGCTCCCCCAGCCGTTTCATGGCGTCGCTTAAGGACAGCTCCTCCACCCAGGTTTCTTCCTTGTTCTTCTTGTCGCTGATCTGGTCCATCACATATAGGGTGTCGCCGCCGTCAGTGTAGACCGGCTCGTAGAGGCTCACGGGACTCTGGATGGCGTCTAAGGCTAAGACGATATCCTCCTTGGGAATGCCGATTTCAGCGGCAATCTCCGGGATGGTGGGCTCCTGAAGATTTTGCTTCATAAGGAGCTCCCTGGTGTGAATGGCCTTATAGGCGGTATCTCTTAAGGAACGGCTGACACGGATGGCATTGTTGTCTCGAAGATAGCGGCGGATTTCGCCGATAATCATGGGAACAGCGTAGGTAGAGAACTTCACGTCCAGATTGGGATTGAAGTTGTCAATGGATTTTATAAGACCGATGCATCCAATCTGAAACAGGTCGTCCACATTTTCACTGCTGGAGGCAAAACGCTTGATTACGCTTAGCACAAGACGCAGATTCCCCTTGATATACGTTTCTCTGGCATTTAAGTCGCCCTCCTTGATACGTTTAAAAAGCGCTTCTTTCTCGTTGTCTTTTAAGACGGGAAGCTTTGCGGTATTGACGCCACAGATTTCCACCTTGTACATTGCCATGGTAAGTACCTCCGGGATGTAATGGTTACAGTTCACTCGTCAGATTGGAACCTGTAACATGTAATGCTCTATAAAAGAATGCGCTTATTTTAATACTTTTATTCACGAATCTTTTGTGTTACAATGAAATCAAAAACCAGCAGAGTGGAGGGATTTTGAATGGATTCCATTGATGAGAGAAATCAAAAAGAGAAGATGGCCAAGAGCATTATCAAGCGGAGAAACGTGGTGTACGGCCAGTTTCAGGTGGCAGTGACACCGGAGCAGCATCGGCCTGTTTCGGAAGCTGGGGCCACCACGGAAGAAGAGAAGGAATAGAGGAAGAATAGGATTATGAAGAGATTATTGGATTTGATTTCTGAGGAGGTTACAAGGGCCTTTGCGGAAGAAGGATACGATGGGAAATATGGCAAGGTGACGCTGTCAAACCGCCCTGATTTGTGTGAATATCAGTGTAACGGCGCCATGGCGGCGGCCAAGGAGTACAAGTGCGCGCCCTTTATGATTTCCGATAAGATTGCGGAAAAATTACAGGAGAATCCCATGTTTGAAATGGCCGAGTCCGTGAAGCCGGGATTTTTGAACCTGAAGCTTCATGGTCAGTATCTGGCGGATTACCTTATGGGGATGGCGGAAGATAAAGGCCGGTTCGGCTGTGAGAAGACAGATAAGCCTAAGACCATCATTGTGGACTACGGCGGAGCCAATGTGGCCAAGCCCCTCCATGTGGGGCATCTGCGCCCGGCCATTATCGGTGAGAGTGTGAAGCGCATCGGTAAATTTATGGGACATAATATGATTGGCGATGTGCATCTGGGGGACTGGGGTTTGCAGATGGGGCTGATTATTGTGGAGCTAAAGGAGCGTAAGCCCCAGCTTGTATATTTTGATGAGAATTATCAGGGAGAATACCCCAAGGAAGCGCCCTTTACTATTTCTGAACTAGAGGAGATATACCCCACCGCCAGTAACAAGTCCAAGGTGGATGCAGCCTTCAAGGAAGCTGCCATGGAGGCCACCAAGGAGCTGCAGAAGGGAAGAAGAGGCTATCAGGCGGTGCTTGCCCATATCATGGCGGTGTCTGTGGCTGATTTAAAGAAAAATTACGGCAATCTTAACGTTTCCTTTGAGCTGTGGAAGGGCGAGTCCGACGCACAGTCCTATATTCCTGCCATGGTAGAGGGAATGAAGAAGGCGGGCTTTGCCTATGTCAGTGACGGTGCCCTTGTGGTGGATGTGGGTGAGGAGAGTGATGCAAAGGAGATTCCCCCCTGCATCATTTTAAAATCAGACGGAGCGGCTCTTTACAGCACCACGGATTTGGCAACCATTGTGTCCCGGGTTCAGGATTATGACCCGGACAGTATCATCTATGTGACGGACAAGCGTCAGAGCCTGCATTTTACCCAGGTGTTCCGCTGTGCCAGAAAGACCGGGCTGGTGAAGCCGGAGACGGAGCTTAAGCATATCGGAAATGGAACCATGAACGGCAAGGATGGAAAGCCCTTTAAGACCCGTGATGGCGGGGTTATGCGTCTGGAATATCTTCTCTCTAGCATCAATGAGGAGATGTATCGAAAGATTACAGAGAACCATACCGTGGAGGAATCGGAGGCCCGGGAGACTGCCCGGATGGTGGCCCTGTCCGCCATCAAATACGGAGATTTGTCCAACCAGGCGGCCAAGGATTATATTTTTGATATTGAGCGGTTTACCTCCTTTGAGGGAAATACCGGGCCCTATATCCTATATACCATTGTGCGGATGAAATCCATCCTGAACAAGTATTATGGGGAGAAGAAGCTGCCGGAGGGGGCCAGGCTTCTGCCGCCCCGGACAGAGAGCGCCA
>CAPNGW010000225.1 GCA_948665105.1 uncultured Lachnospiraceae bacterium | reverse complement strand
GGCGGGAGTTGTCAATGACGGCCAGAGCGCCATTTTTAAGCTTCAGGGTGATGATGGCGGTATCGATGTCTCCCACATCCTTGATGGCGGGATTTACCAGGGCATCGCCGTAGGCGGAAACCTCCACCACATCGCTGGCGGTCAAGTAACGGACCATATCGAAATCATGGATGGTCATATCCAAAAACAGGCCGCCGGAAACCTTCACGTATTCCAGGGGCGGGGCATCCGGGTCTCTGGAGGTGATTTTTACAATATGTACGTCGCCGATTTTTCCGTCTGCCACAGCCGCTTTTACAGCCTCAAAGTTGTGGTCGAACCGGCGGTTAAAGCCCACCTGGAATTTTACATCGGACTGTGACAGAGCCTTGGCAACCTCTTTGATTTTCCCTAAATCCTGGGAAACAGGCTTCTCACAGAATACATGCTTATGAGCCTTGATGGCTTCCAGGGAGATATCGGCATGGGTATCTGTGGAGGAGCAGATAAGTACAGCGTCAATATCGTCATCCTTTAAAATCTCATGGTAATCTGTGTAAATTTCCTGAATCCCCAAAGAATTGGCCCACTGTCTGCCCTCCTCTGTGAAGAAGGGGTCTGCAATGGATTTTACTCTGGCGTCCTTTACGTGGTAGGTGATGCTCTCCGCATGAACCTTGCCGATGCGTCCGGCTCCGATAATACCGATGTTAAGCATAGAATCATTTCCTTTCCTTATATAGTTTGGTATATCTTTGTTATATGTATTGAATTATATCACTGATGCCCGGTTTAATCAATAAAAATATTAGAAAGTTAATAGAAAATTAGGAATATATTCCAGGATGTTCCGGGAAAAAGGTTGTAATTCCACAAGAATATGATAAAATAGAAGTATAATTAAAGGAGGTTTGTGAAATGGGAATGAAATCCTTTCGGTTACAGGAAATGGAACAATATATTCTGGAGCATGACATGGTATCCATGGAGGAGCTTAAGGATACCTTTCAGATATCCATGAATACAGTCCGGCTTGACGTGGCGCAGCTGGTTAACAGGGGGACAGTACGCAAGGTATACGGCGGCGTCTGCAGCAACAACAAGAGCAATCTGGTACCCTTCGATGAGCGTGAAACCAGGAATACCCGGGGAAAGCGGGCGGTGGGGAAAGCGGCAGCAGCCCTTGTGGATGACGGGGACATTATTTATATTGATTCCGGTACCACCACCATGTATATGATGGAACACCTGGAAGAGCGAAAGAACGTTACGATTCTCACCAACAATTTGAACGCCATCAATCGTGCCCTTCCCTATCCGGATTTGAATATTATCAGTCTGCCGGGAACCCTGGACAGAAAGACCAACTCCTTTGTCTCAGCGGATTCGGTAAGAACGCTGGAAAAATACAATATCAAGAAGGCCTTTATGGCGGCCTCCGGCATTCTGGAAAGCGGCACTATCACCAATTCCTCCCCCCTGGAATTTGAGATAAAAAAGACGGCCATTGTGAAGAGCCAGGAGGTCTATCTGATGATAGACGCCACCAAATATGGGAAAAGCGCCCTGCTGACCTATGCCAATATTGAAGACATGAATGGAGTTATTGTGGACAGCGAAGCAGAACAGGGGCTTAAGGAGCTGTGTAGCCAGCACAATGTGGAATTGTACCTTGCAAATCTGGAAGAGGAAGAATAAAACCTTTAAAACCGATTGACTTTTTGTGAAAAATATAGTAAATTATTGTTAAGTTGAAAACAGTTAACAAAAAATACATAAAAATGGCAAAAGTCAGGAGGAGTTACTGATGTCATTAGTGAATATGAAAGCTCTTTTACAGGAAGCACAGAGCAACAAATATGGAGTGGGAGCCTTCAATGTGGCCAACATGGAGATGGTGATGGGAGTCATAAGGGCGGCGGAGGAGAAGCGCTCACCGGCCATTATCCAGATTGCCCAGGCACGCCTTCCTTATTCTCCCTTACATCTCTTGGGCCCCATGATGGTTGCGGCGGCAGAGCATTCCCAGGTTCCCATAGCGGTCCATTTTGATCATGGACTGGAGGAGGAGAGGATAAAAGAGGCCCTGGAGCTGGGCTTCACCTCAGTGATGATAGACGCCTCCCACCTGCCGCTGGAGCAGAATATTGAGATTACCTCCCGAATTAAGGAGCTGGCAGCCTCCTATGGCGCTTCCGTGGAAGCTGAGGTAGGGCAGCTTTCCGGGAGTGAGGATGGCAGTACAGAGCATCAGGCGTATTACTCGGACCCTGGGGAGGTGAAGGAATTATTTGAAAGCACTGGCGTGGAGGCCATAGCCCTCTCCATTGGAAATGCCCATGGGCTGTATAAGAAGGAACCCAGATTGAATTTTGATATTTTAAGAGATGCCAGGGAACTGGTTCCGACACCCCTGGTGCTCCATGGAGGCACGGGAATCAGTGATGAGGATTTTCGTACCTGTATTCAAAACGGCATCTGCAAGGTGAACATTGCAACGGCAAATTTCCTGGCTGCGGAGGCGGGAGTCCGGGAATACTGCCGAAAGGAAGAGCGGAATTATTTTGAAATGAGCAGGGCCATGGTGGACAGCGTCTGTGAAAATGCTGCAAGACATATGGATGTGTTCGAAAGTGCAGGAAAGGCAGGGAACAAATAGATGGGATACATAGAGGTAAAAGCAGAACGGGAATTTGACATGATTTTACTTGGAAGAGTGGCCATTGATTTTAATCCGGTGGATTATTACAAGCCCCTCTCGGAAAGCACAACCTTTAAGAAATATCTGGGAGGCTCTCCGGCCAACATTGCAGTTGGAATGGCCCGGCTGGGCAAAAAGATTGGCTTTATCGGGAAGGTGTCTGATGACCAGTTCGGGGATTATGTCACAAATTATTTTGAGAAGGAAGGAATTGACACCAGCCACATTTCAAGGTGCGTCCACGGGGAGAAGCTGGGATTGACCTTCACGGAGATTTTAAATGAGACCACCAGCAGCATCCTCATGTACCGGGATGGGATAGCGGATTTACAGCTTCATGTGGATGATGTGGATGAGGAATACATAGGGAAGAGCAAGGCCCTTCTGATTTCGGGAACGGCGCTGGCTCAAAGTCCTTCCAGGGAGGCGGCCTTAAAGGCAATGGCCCTGGCAAAAAGGAATCAGACCCTGATTATTTTTGACATTGACTATCGCCCCTACAACTGGAAAAATCAGGATGAAATTGCCATTTACTACTCCACCGTTGCCAGAAACAGTGATATTATTTTAGGCTCCAGAGAGGAATTTGACTTAACGGAAAGCTTAATCGAGACCGGCAGAACGGACACCCAGACCGCAGAGTACTGGCATAAGCAGGGGGTTCGGATTGTGGTAATCAAACATGGCAAGGAGGGCTCCACCGCTTACACCGACGACGGAAATCATTACAGCATCAGGCCCTTCCCGGTGAAGCTGCTGAAATCCTTTGGAGGCGGAGACGGCTATGCGTCCGCATTCTTATATGGACTTCTGGAGGGCTGGGAGATCATCGACTGTCTGGAATTCGGAAGCGCCTCCGCAGCTCTGCTGGTGGCCAGCCATGCATGCTCCGAAGACATGCCTTCTGTAGAGAAGGTTAAAATCTTTATTTTGGACTGCAAGAAGGAATATGGAGAAATGATTGCCAGAGTATAGAAAATTCAGAAAGGGAGAAGAATACAATGCTTGATTATTTGTCATTTGACAGCCAGGGCAGAAAGGTGGTTGCCCGTGTGGATGGGAAGAATTCGGATATGCTGATGGACATTACGGTGTATCGTTTAAAGCCGGGGCAGGTATTTGAAACCAAAGAGGAGGAGAAGGAGGTTGCCATCCTTTTGACCCAGGGAAATGTGGAGTACCAGTGTGGGGAGTTAAAGGAGACAGCCACCCGGAAGGATGTCTTTTCTGAGCCGCCCTTTTGCCTGCATATCTGTAAGGGCACGGCTGCAAAGGTAATTGCCGGGGAAGAAAGTGAGATTATTGTTCAGGCGGCCGCAAACAGCAAGACCTTTGAGAGCCATTTTTATACGCCTGGGGAGTGCAAGATAGAGCTGATGGGGGACATCCAGTGGGAGGGCACCGCCAAACGCCAGGTGCTGACCATCTTTGACTACCAGAATGCACCTTATTCCAACATGGTCA
The DNA here is from genome assembly GCA_948665105.1 of uncultured Lachnospiraceae bacterium. Taxonomy (GTDB): domain Bacteria; phylum Bacillota; class Clostridia; order Lachnospirales; family Lachnospiraceae; genus 14-2. The sequence continues at coordinate 562 of CAPNGW010000225.1, read as the reverse complement.
TGGGGGAGGTCATCACCAAGGCGGGCCGCTGGTCCAGCTATATTCCCCACAGTCATCCCCAGCCGGAGGTATACTACTATAAATTTGAGAAGCCCCAGGGCTTCGGCGCGGCCTTCATCGGAGAGGATGCTTTTAAGGTTGCAGACGGCAGCGCAGCCTCCATACCGGGTGGACTGACCCATCCTCAGACGGCAGCTCCAGGATATAATATGTACTATTGCTGGATGATTCGTCACCTTGAAAATAATCCCTGGACCACCAGAGACAATGACCCGGCTCACACATGGCTGCTGGAAGAATAAGGAGGAAACCCATGAAAACATTATCTATGACCGTAGGGCAGGCCCTTGTAAAATTTCTTGATAACCAGTATGTGGTTCTGGACGGAAAAGAAGAAAAATTTGTGGATGGTGTATTCACCATTTTCGGGCATGGAATTGTCTTGGGCCTTGGGCAGGCCCTGGAAGAGAATCCCGGAGCCTTAAAGGTGTATCAGGGACGAAACGAGCAGGGTATGGCCCATGTGGCGGCCGGCTTTGCCAAGCAGAGCAACCGCCGGAGA
>CAPNGW010000224.1:4205-4725 GCA_948665105.1 uncultured Lachnospiraceae bacterium | reverse complement strand
CCATCGGGGAGCTGGCGCCAAAGCCGCATCCCTGGCTGTACTCTGAGACGGCCAAGGTGGGATTGGGAATTATGGAGGAAGAAAAATACCGGGTGCTGGGCTTTGAGGACTCTGCAGCCGGAGTGATGGCCATCCGTCTGGCTGGATTTGAGGCGGTGGGCATCAACGGAGGGAACATCCATAAGAGTGGCTTTGACTTCCTGTGCATGAAGCAGTATGACCTTCTGGGGGATGCGCTGCCGCTGATATTGGGGAAATAATAAAGCCAGAGGGGCCTTGCGGGAATTTGGGATGACAAACTTCCATGTTTTTGCAAAAAAATAATTTTGCAAAAAAATTAAAATTAGGACTTGGCGTGACAAAAATTTTGTGCTATAATAATCTCTGATGGGGGTATAGCTCAGTTGGGAGAGCGCTTGAATGGCATTCAAGAGGTCACGCGTTCGAATCGCGCTATCTCCATTGCAGTATCGCGAAAGCTTCGGATTTGTCCGAAGCTTTTTGCGTTGCCTGAAAATGG
>CAPNGW010000224.1:3981-4188 GCA_948665105.1 uncultured Lachnospiraceae bacterium | reverse complement strand
AAATCCCCTTTGGAGCTTCTGGTAAAATGTATCCGAAGGAAACAAAAAAGGAGGAATTTTCATGACAATTTTGGAAGTGAATAATTTAAAAAAGATATACACCACCCGGTTTGGCGGGAATCAGGTGACCGCTCTTACGGATGTGTCTTTCACGGTGGAGAGGGGGGAATATGTGGCGATTATGGGGGAGTCCGGCTCTGGAAAAAG
>CAPNGW010000224.1:0-3971 GCA_948665105.1 uncultured Lachnospiraceae bacterium | reverse complement strand
CTTAAAGGTATCAATCTCAATATCGAACAGGGAGAATTTGTTTCCATCATGGGACAGTCCGGCTCTGGAAAAAGTACTCTTTTGAACATTCTGGCAGCCCTGGACAAACCCACCGCCGGCAGTGTACTTCTGGAGGGAAAGGATATTTCCAAAATCAAAGAATCCGTGCTGGCGGAATTTCGAAGGGACAATCTGGGATTCGTGTTTCAGGACTTCAACCTTCTGGATACCTTTACCCTGGAGGACAATATCTATCTTCCCATGGTGCTGTCCGGTAGCTCTTACCCTAAGATGAAGGAACGGATTATCCCCATCATTGAAAGACTGGGTATCTGCGACCTGATGCAGAAATATCCTTATGAGGTGTCCGGCGGACAGAAGCAGCGGGCCGCCGTTGCCCGGGCTTTGATTATGAAGCCCAAACTGATTCTGGCGGATGAGCCAACGGGAGCCCTGGACTCCAGAGCCACCGACGAGCTTTTGTCCATGTTTTCCAATATCAACGAGGACGGGCAGACCATCCTCATGGTGACCCATTCCGTCAAGGCGGCAAGCCATGCAGGACGGGTGCTGTTTATCAAGGACGGACAGGTGTTTCATCAGATTTACCGGGGGAACAGTACCAACCAGGAGCTGTATCAGAAAATTTCCGATACGCTGACACTTCTGACCACAGGGGGTGAGAGCGCATGAGGGCATTATTTTATCAGAGACTGGCGGTAAATGGAATCCGAAAAAATAAAAAAACATACCTCCCTTACATTCTCACCTGTATCGGCATGGTAATGATGTACTACATCATATCTTTTTTGGCTTACGGTAAGGCGGTGGCCTCCATGCGCGGCGGAGATGACATGCAGATGATATTGCGGCTGGGATGCGGTGTCATGGGAATATTTTCCGTAATATTTCTGTTTTACACCAATTCCTTTCTGGTCCGCCGCAGGAAAAAGGAGTTCGGCCTTTACAACATTTTGGGAATGGGAAAACGCCATCTGTTTCAGGTGATGTTCTGGGAGACACTGATTGTAGCAGCGATGGCTTTGGGCAGCGGCCTTCTGTGCGGAATCCTGTTTTCCAAGCTGGCGGAGCTTTGCATGGCGAAGGTGCTGGGAACAGAGGGAAGCCTGCTGTTTTCCATTGAATGGGGCGCTGTGGGCGGAACGGTTATACTGTTCGCCGTGATATTTTTTCTGATTCTGGTAAACGGAATCCGCCAGATTCACCTGGCAAGGCCGCTGGAGCTATTGGGCAGCGAGACGGTAGGGGAAAAGCCACCCAAAGTCAGGTGGCTGTCTACGGTGATTGGACTTGCACTTCTGATTGGGGCCTACTATATCGCGGTGACCATTGAGAATCCCATGGCTGTGATTATGCTCTTTTTCGTGGCCGTGATTATGGTGATTGCTGCCACCTATCTGCTGTTCGTGTCAGGGTCTGTGGCCTTGTGCCGCATTCTTCAGAGAAAGAAGAATTACTACTATAAGACCAACCATTTCGTGTCGGTATCCTCCATGGCCTACCGGATGAAGCGGAACGGAGCCGGACTGGCTTCCATCTGCATCCTGTCCACCATGGTGCTGGTGATGATTTCCTCCACGGCCTGCCTTTTCATAGGCACAGAGAGTACTCTCAGGAACCGTTATCCCAGAAATATCATTCTGGAAACCTACAGCCTGGATGAAGCTTATGTGGAGTCGGTGAAGGAGGTTGCCCGGGAGGCGGCAGCGCGCCATGGCCTTACCATGGAAAATGAGCTGCAGTACCGGTTTTTGGATGTGGCCGGCTATCGGAAGGAGGATGAAATCATTTTTGATAAGGACAAGCTGACAAGCTTTGAAATAAATGCTTACAGCAATGTAGTCCAGTTATTTTGCATTCCCCTTGAGGATTATAACAAGCTGATGGGAACCGGGGAGACACTGGAAGATGACCAGGTGCTTTTGTACTGCACCAAGATGAAATACGAGCATGATACTTTTACCATTGAGGGGATGGAGCCTTTGAAGGTGAAGGCGGTAGTGCCGGAATTTGTCGCCAATGGAGCCGACACCATGCAGGTGATGCCATCCATGTTTGTGTTTGTGCCTGATATCGCCAAGATGGAAGAGATATTTGAGGTGCAGGCGGAAATATATGGAGACAATCGTTCCTTTCAGCATGATTACTACGGGTTTGATTTATCCTGTGATGATGAGGAGATGCTTGCAGTTCACCAGGAAATTCAGAATGACATCAGTAAGCTGCAACTTGAAAATTCTGCATTTCCCACTGTGAGAAATGAGGTTGTGGCGGAAAGCCGCGACAATTATTATGCACTGTATGGCGGGATGTTTTTCCTTGGGGTCCTACTGGGTTTGGTATTTATTCTGGCAGCGGTATTGATGATTTATTATAAACAGGTGTCGGAAGGGTACGAGGACCAGGCGCGGTTTTTGATTATGCAGAAGGTGGGAATGACCAAAAAGGAGATTCGGCGAAGTATCAATTCTCAGATTCTCACTGTATTTTTCCTGCCCCTTCTGGCAGCAGGGGTGCATATGGCGTTTGCTTTTCCCATGATTCAAAGAACGCTGATGATGTTTGGAATGTTTGATGTGCCGCTGTTTATCGGGGTGGTCATCGGATGCTATCTGCTGTTCGGGGTATTCTATGTGGCAGTGTACCGGGGGACGTCCAGGGCGTATTTTGGAATTGTGAGTGGAAAGAGATAACTTGTTTTCAACAAAATTCTTGCTATTTCTTCCACTCTATATTATCATGGAAAATGGTATAACTATAAAAAGAATACAGGAGGGAAAGCATGTATCCAATTATGAAAGCAAGAAAACTTGCAGACAAAATTTACCTGATGGATGTGGCGGCTCCGAGAATTGCAAAGCACTGTGAGCCTGGACAATTCATCATCGCGAAGACGGATGAGGCGGGAGAGAGGGTCCCCCTGACCATTTGCGATTATGACCGTAAGGCCGGAACCATCACCATCGTGTTTCAGACGGTGGGCGCTTCCACAGAGCGGATGGCGCTTCTTCATGAGGGAGACGCCTTTTTGGACTTCGTAGGTCCCTTGGGATGTCCGTCGGAATTTGTCCATGAGGACGTGGAAGCATTAAAGAAAAAGAAAATCTTATTTGTAGCGGGGGGTGTGGGCACGGCTCCCGTATATCCCCAGGTAAAATGGATGAGAGAGCACGGCATTGACGTGGACGTTATTGTGGGCGCCAAGACCAGGGATATGCTGATTCTGGAAGAAGAGATGCGCTCTGTGGCCGGTAATCTCTACATCACCACCGACGACGGAAGTTATATGGCCAAAGGAATGGTAACCAGTGTTATCGAGGATCTGGTGAAAAATAAAGGCATAAAATACGACACCTGTGTGGCCATTGGCCCCATGATTATGATGAAATTCGTATGTCTCCTGACAAAGGAGCTTGAGATTCCCACCATTGTCTCCTTAAATCCCATTATGGTGGATGGCACTGGCATGTGTGGTGCCTGCCGTGTCACTGTGGGCAATGAGGTGAAATTCGCCTGTGTGGACGGACCGGAATTTGACGGCCACCTGGTGAATTTTGACGAGGCAATGAAACGCCAGCAGATGTACAAAAGCCAGGAGGGCCGCGCCATATTGAAGGCTCAGGAAGGCGATACCCACCACGGTGGCTGTGGACAGTGCGGAGGTGACGAATGATGGATGTGCTGAAGAAGGTACCTGTCAGAGAGCAGGAGCCCGGAGTGCGGGCCACCAACTTTTTGGAGGTTTGTTACGGATATAATAAGGAAGAAGCTATGGAGGAAGCTTTGCGGTGTATCAACTGTAAGAATGCAAAGTGCATTGAGGGCTGCCCCGTGGCCATCAACATTCCCGGATTCATTGAAAAGGTTAAAGAGGGAAGCTTTGAAGAGGCCTATCAGGTGATTTCCGAGGCTTCCGCACTGCCGGCAGTCTGCGGGCGTGTGTGCCCCCA
>CAPNGW010000223.1 GCA_948665105.1 uncultured Lachnospiraceae bacterium | reverse complement strand
GGGGGCGCTTCCTCCTCAGGTGGGAGCTCCTCCTCCACCTGCCAGGTCAACCCTCTCTCCTGAGCCCGGTTGGCTTTGGACACGGCACTGGAAGCGTAAGCCACAATCAGTTCTTCCTCTTCCTCCGTAAGTGCAGCCATGGGCTTGCCACAGCCAGTAAGAAGCAAGGACAGCGCCAACACCATACCTGTACTTATTCTTATGAATCCTTTCATAATACAAGTTCTCCCTCTGTCTGAAAACCCAACATCTCTATACTATCTTCAGACCTCTTTTCTTCTCTGTTTTCTATTTTATCATTTTTTTTTTACAGAGGCAACACCAATTTCAGAGGTTTTTCTCCTTTTTCTAACATCTGCTGTCCAATTCAAACCAGAATTCCACTCCATTGGGATGATTTATGGCACCGCAGGGGCGGTGGAAGGAATCCATAATGGCCTTTACGATGGACAGCCCGATACCGCTGCCACCGTATTCCCGGGTTCTGGCTTTGTCCACCTTGTAAAATTTTGTCCAGATATGCAAAAGGTCCTCCTCCGGAATCTGTGGCCCCGTGTTAAACACGCTGACACGAACCGCATCCTCCCGGGGCGTCACTGAAATTACAATCTTTTTCTCCCCAGCCGCATAGTGAATGGCATTGCTTAAGAAGTTGGTCAGCACCTCCTCTGTCTTGAACTCATCTGCCCATACACAGATTTGCCCGGGATTGTGGAAGGTAAGGGCAATGCCGCCCTGCTCCCGCAAAATGGCCGTGGACTGGATTACCCCCTGAATAAGCTCCGTTAAGTCAAACCGCTCCATGGCAACCACTTCATTGCCAAACTCCAGCTGGTTCAGCGTCAGAAGCTGCTTCACCATGCGGTTCATCTTGTCCGCCTCATCCATGATAACGTCGCAGTAGAATTCCCGGCTTTGCTGGTCCTCATTGATACACTCCTTAAGGCCCTCCGCGTAGCCCTGTATCAGCGCCAGGGGCGTCTTCAGCTCATGGGAGACATTTGACAGAAATTCCTTGCGCATGTCGTCAATCTGGTCTTTCTTCTCAATGTCGATGAGCAATTCATTGTTGGCGCTTTTCAAATCGGAAATAGTGCGCTCCAGGGTGGCGGACAGTTCATTCATGTGCTCTCCCAGAAAATCAATCTCATCCTTGCCCTTGCTTTGGAATTTTGCATCAAATTCCAGGTTGGTCATCCGCCGGGACAAATCCGCAAGCTGCAGTATGGGATTGGTAATTTTTCTGGTAATCACATAGCTTATGACGGCACTTAAGCCCACCACCGCCACCCCCAGATAGGCAAAAAAGCGGCTGGCCACATCCACGCTCTCCCGGATATTTTCCAGGGGAATCCGAAGAAAAATCTGGTTGCCATCCACAAGGCTTCCCCAGAGAATCAGATAATCCGTATTCAGACGGCTGTCCTGGTATTTGCCGATGCTGTAGTTCTCCTCCTGACTGATAATCTCCGTATCGTCATTGCCTGTGGCAAAGAGTATATCCCAGAACTGCTGCACCACATCTGCGTCGGAGCTGCCCTGAATGTACACCAACCGGCTTTCCGGATTCATCACCGCAATGGTGATGCTGTACCTGTCCCCAATCTTCTCCAGCTCGATATTGCCGTCAATGCTGTAGAGAGTGCCTTCCCAGGCTGCCTCATTTACAGCATGGAAGGCTTCCTTTAAATTGTCCTGCTTGGAATTTACATAATATCCCTCCAACAGGGTAGTATTAAGAAACCAGCACAGGAATACCGTGCCGGTTACAATGCCAATAATGATACAGGTGATTTTCCGGGTGATGGAGTGCTTTTTCCCTCCAGAGCGCCGCTTCCTGGCCCATTTACTCATGCTTCCACCTCAAACTTATAGCCCATGCCCCAGATGGTTTTGATGTAGTCTCCCCGGGCGCCAAGCTTGCTCCTTAGCTTCTTCACATGGGTGTCTATGGTCCTTGCGTCCCCGTAATAATCATAATTCCACACATGGTTCAGTATCTTCTCCCGGGACAGAGCGATTCCAACGTTCTCCACAAAATAAGTGAGAAGCTCAAATTCCTTGTAGCTTAAATCCACCCGTTCCCCGTCCACTGTCACCAGACGTGCCTGGGTATCAATGGCGATTCCGCCCATTTCGATGCTCTCACTGCGATCCAGCTTGTTGGACCGCCTTAAGAGAGCTTCCACACGGGCCACCAGTATCTTGGGGCTGAAGGGCTTTGAGATATATTCATCCACACCCAGCTCAAAGCCTCGAAGCTCGTCGCTCTCATCGCCCCGGGCCGTCAGCATAATCACCGGCACCTTTGAGCTCTCCCGTATTTCCTTAAGGACTTCCCAGCCGCTCATTTTGGGCATCATCACATCCAGAATAATCAGAGAGATATCCTTAGCGGCATAGAATATGTCCAATGCCTCCTCGCCGTCGCCGGCCTCTGTCACTTCGTAATTCTGCCGCACCAGAAAATCCCGCACCAGTTTGCGCATTCTGCTTTCATCATCCGCAACAAGAATCTTCAGCCTCTCCATATTCCGTATCCTCCGCATCTTTCTTTGAGCTATTTATAGTTCCCCTGTCTTTACGGCAGTATCCCCAGCTCCTGTTCTTTTACCTTTATCTGCCGCTCCCGCTCCTTCAGCTCCTGCTCCCAGCCGGAATATTTATTCAAAAGCTGCTCCTCATAATTGAGAATGGTAGGATGCTTGCTTGTCAAGGTAATCACAAACATGGCAATCACTGTAAGAGCCAGAATGATATTGGCCACAAGGCTTATGGAAAGACGTCCCATTTTCTCTTTCTCTGCCCCGCTCTTTGGCGCCTCTTCCCCATCTTCCTTTCGCTCCTTTTCCTCTATGGGAACCGGCAAAATCTCCTCCTTAGGGATGTCCGGCCGGCCCTTGAGATATGTTTGCAACTCCTTCAGATACACAACTCCCACCGGAGTCTCAAAAATCTGCTGTTCAATCATCTTTTTGTACACCTTAAGCACCATCTGTGGATTGTCCAGATTGTTCCGCTCCCGGATATACCTGATTCCCTCCACTTCCCGCCGGGCCTGCTCAGCCGTGGCCTCATCCCGGAACAGAAAGCCGTTTACTTCAAACTCCTGCCTTTTCTCACTCATTGTGCTCCTCCCTCAGCATCTTCTTTAGTGGCTCATAGTAATGATAATCAAACCCCAAGCCCTCATACCCAAACTGACGGCTCAACCCCTCTGCCGACAGCCAGAGCTGCTCCAAGCCCTCCTGTGCATAAGTATTGATTTCCTCAAGGTCATGCTTGCCTGCCTCCTGCAATTCATAGATGCACCGCACCTTCTTGCCATACTCTCTGGCATAGCCCACCTCATGGGCCATCTGCCCGTACTCGTCCTTACGGTTATAGTTCATGACCGCCACCCCGTCGCAGGCATTCGCAATCAGCTCCTCCAAAACCTCCTGGCAGCTGCTGTTATAAAAGGTGGGAATACAAGCCCAGAAAAACAATCCCTCGGACGCAGCATACTGATAAGCATTCTTCATTCCGGATAAGTAGCTTTCCATCAGCTCCTGCCGCTCTCTGTCCTCCCCATCCCACTCGTCCAGCAAATACGGCTCCACATCCACCATAACTCCGGCGATGCGTCCATCCTCCTTACAGGATTCATTGTAATGGACCACCCTTTGAACTTCTCTCAACAGGCTCTCCCCCTCTGGCTCATAGGCCCACTGGGCATCCCCCATCAGCATATAAATCGCTCCACCAGCAGAGCGCACCTCCCGGACGAAGGACTCCGCTTCCCCGGAATCAAGACTCTCCTGAGAAAAGCTTTGATACAGGCTTGTGACGCCCGCCTGCTCCATACAGGAAAGGAGCTCCTGCCACTGCTCCTGGTCTGTCACCACCTGGTCACTCCAGCCAAACAGCCCGTAATCCTTTGTGTCTGCTGCCCCCTCTTCCTGGCCACAGTTCAAAGTATTCTGCTTCTCCTGTCCCCTTTTCTCCCCGGCATGATTCACCCATAAAAAAATCAGAGAACCCAAAAGGCATACTCCCAATATGAGATTTCCTACAACCATCCATTTCTTCACAGCGCACACTCTCTCCGTTCCTTTTCTTGTACCGACAGTCGGCGTTCCGCCTCCCAGTGGGGCAGGGGCCGGCAAAATCCATAGCCCTGAAACGCATCACAGCCAAGCCGGTTCAGACACAGGGCCTGTCCCTCTTCCTCCACTCCTGTGGCCAACACAGTGAGCTTAAGCTCATGACCCACCTGTATCATGGAGCCTAAAATGGCCTCCCCTTCCACGGCTCCCAAATGCCGAATCAAACTTCTGTCCAGCTTTAGACCGTCTATCCTGTAATCCTTCAAATCAAAGAAGCTGGTAAACCCGTGGCCAAAGTCATCCAGAATAATCTGCACCCCATACTCCCGCATGGCCTGCGCATTGCATTTAAGAAGCTTTGTTTCCTTCACGGAAGCACTCCCGGTCATCTCCAGCATTAGCCGCTCCCGTGGAAACTGATACCTCTTTAAAATTTCCTTGCAGCGCTCCGTAAAATCCTCTGCCGCAAAGGTTTTCCGGGAAAAATTGCAGGACAGGAAAAAGCTTTCGGTTTGCTCTTTACAAATCTCTTCCAAAAATGCAGCCGCCTTATCCAGAATATAAAAGTCTAAAAGGTCAATCATATCCGCCCTCTCAAACACCGGAACAAACCGCCCCGGCAGCAAAAACCCCTGCTGGGGGTGC
>CAPNGW010000222.1 GCA_948665105.1 uncultured Lachnospiraceae bacterium | reverse complement strand
GTCAGGGAACCTCCGCCCAGGGCATCGGACAACCGCGCCGCACGTTCCAGCAGTCTGGAATGAAGATAGAATACATCACCCGGATATGCCTCTCGTCCTGGGGGTCTTCTTAAGAGCAGGGACAGGGTACGGTAGGCAGTTGCGTGCTTACTTAAGTCGTCATAGACTACCAGCACGTCCTGGCCGTTCTCCATCCACTCTTCGCCGATGGCGCAGCCCGCATAGGGTGCAATATACTGTAAGGGCGCAAGCTCACTGGCGGTGGAAGCCACCACAGTGGTGTAATCCATAGCGCCGAATTCTTCCAGGGTCTTCACGATGGTGGCAACGGTGGAAGCCTTCTGGCCAATGGCAACGTAAATACATTTTACGCCCTGGCCCTTCTGGTTGATAATGGTATCAATGGCGATGGCCGTCTTACCTGTCTGACGGTCACCGATAATCAGCTCACGCTGGCCTCTTCCGATGGGTATCATGGAGTCGATGGCCTTAATTCCGGTCTGTAAGGGCGTGTCAACGGATTTCCGGGAAATAACTCCGGAGGCCACACGCTCAACCTGCCGATATTTGTCTGTCTCTATGGGGCCCTTGCCGTCGATGGGCTGACCCAGTGCATTCACCACTCGTCCCACCATGGCGTCGCCTACAGGAACCTCCACCACTCGTCCGGTCGTCTTAACGGTATCGCCTTCGTTGATATTTTTCTGGTCGCCCAACAGTACGGCTCCCACATTATCTTCCTCTAAGTTCAATACCATTCCATAAACTTCGCCGGGGAACTCTAAAAGCTCGCCCTGCATGGCATTTTCCAGACCGTGAATACGGGCAATTCCGTCAGCCACCTGAATGACCGTTCCCACGTCAGACACTTCCAGCTGGTTGGCATAACGTTTGATTTGCTCTTTGATGACAGAGCTTATTTCTTCTGGTCTTAAATTCATGGAGCGCATTCACCTGCTTTCAACTGTATTTTTGATAATTCCCGGGACAGGCTTAAGAGCTTGGTGCGAATGCTTGAGTCCACAACCCTGTCTCCGATGCGAATTATCATTCCGCCGATTAAGCCCGGCTCCACATCATAGTGCATCTCAAAGGACACATATTTTGTGGTATCCAAAAGCTTATTTTCCACCTGCTCTTTTTGGGCCGCGTTCAGTGGAAGGGCGGATGTCACAAACGCGGTACCGATATTTTTGTATTCCTTCACCTGCTCAATAAAATATGCGAATACGGACTCCATTTCATTAAAATGGTTCTTTCCGGTAAGCATCCGCATAAGCCCTAGAAGCTCATTACTGATGCGGCCTTTGAACACAGTTTCCAGAAACTCGATTTTTTCTTCTTTCACGATTTTGGGGTGATTCATCAGCTTGGTCAACTCGCCGTTATACTTAAGGACATCCGATACATCCTTTACCTCCGACAGAAGTTCATCCACCTGACCGGATTCCACGGCAAGCTCAAACAATGCGTCACCATATGTTTTGGACACTAGCTTTGCCATGTACTCTCACCTATTTCTTTCAATGTCTCTTCCACCAGCGTATCCTGAACGGTTGTATCGATGGATGCCGCAACTACCTTGCCGGCCATCATGGATGCAATCGCAATCATTTCCTGTTTCATCTCATCCAGCACACGCTTCTTCTCCAGCGCGGCCTCCTCATTGGCTCGCTGAATGATACGAGCAGCCTCTTCCCTGGCTTCTTCCACAATCCGGGCTTCGTTTTTCAATCCCTTCCTGCGGGCTTCGCTTAAGATTTCTTCCGCTTCCTTCTCGACATTTTTAAGCTTGTCTTCGTACTGGGCTTTTACCGCCGCGGCATCCTTCTTGTCTTCCTCTGCTGCAGCGATGTCATTTGCTATCTTCTCTTTTCTGCTCTCCAGCATCTTGCGGACGGGATTAAAAAGGAGATAGGACATCAGCATAAACAGCACGAACACAGCGATAGCCAGCAATATAGTATCATGGAGAAGCTGCGGGTCTAAATCAACTAATCTATCCAAGGCTTAGCCTCCTTTCCGTATGTGTTATAAAAGTCCCATCAATAGGCAGACAGATGGGCATGCTTGCATGTCCGGATGGCTGGATATTAGATGGGCTAAGCCACATGAGCAAGCAGAGCTTCAGCTCGAATTGCGAATGTGGCTGTGATTGAGGCATCAATCACTTTTATACCTCTCTGGCCTACGGTACCAACGGTTTTACGAAAAGTAAGAGCAAAGCCACAAGCAGACCATACAGACCGGTGGTCTCCGCTACGGCCTGTCCCAAAAGCATGGTGGACGTGATGTCACTTCTTGCACCGGGGTTACGGCCAACGGCTGCTGCCGCGTGTCCTGCTGCAATACCCTGACCGATACCAGGTCCGATACCTGCGATAACTGCCAAACCGGCGCCGATAGCTGAACATGCTAAGATTAATTCTGTTCCTGTAATGTTTTCCATTGTAAATTCCTCCTTGGATTGTTCTTTTTCTTTCTCTTTGTTTCTAAGCTTCGTCTCCCATGGCGTTGCTGATATAGGTCATGGTCAGCATACAAAATACGTATGTTTGAATTGCCCCGGAGAACAAGTCAAAGTATACATGTAATGCCGACGGCCAAACATAGGCGAACTTGCCTAAAAGGGCGTACACCAGGGCCATTATTACAGTTCCCGACAATACGTTTGCAAACAGACGCAGGGACAGGGAAATGGGCACTGCAATTTCGCTGATTACGTTGATTGGAAACCAGATGGGGAGCCATGGCGGCAGGGGAGAACACATATCCTTCCATATATCTTTCGGTTTCTGATACCGAAACTGTGTAATATGGATTAAGAAAAATGTAATGAGACCAAGCGGCAACGTGGTGCCGTAATCTGCTGTCGGCGGTCTCAGGCCGAAAATACCCGAAATGTTGGAAACTAATATAAATATGAAAATGGTTCCGATATAGTTGGAAAAGCCACGTCCCCGTTTCCCCATGGTTCCGTGTACCATACCGTCCAGCTTCTCTACAATCAGCTCCGCAACATTTTGAAGGGTTCCGGGCACTTCTGTGGCACGCTTCATCTTCCGGTTTACCACAAGGGCAAATCCCACAAGAAGCAGCATGACGATTAAAATACACACATGGCTGTTGGTAATCCAAAAGGTCTGTCCAAACAGCTCATAAGAAAACAGGCCGTGTATCATAAAGTCCACATCTGCGCCGGAAGCCATCAGGATTGCATTATCCACGGTTTCACCTCCTTAAAAATACTCCTTATTAATACTTTGCCTCATCTACGGATTCGTAGACACATCACCCCTCCCCTTTTGTTTAAATCTTTTTAAAAATTTATGTGTAAAGGGCCACAGATAAGCTGCTGCCTTCAGGCCCATAACACCAATAAACATGGCTATGACATTTCCGATTTTAAAATAGAGAACGGCCACAAACAGCAGGACCACCACCACATACCGAAGGGCGGAAAAGAGGGTGGTGCGCACCTTTGCCTTCCTCTCAATGGCGATATTGACGGCATCCAGAATTACCACGGCCATATGGATGGCCATACCCATGGCAGTGACGATACCCAGCCAAAGTCCAATGGTAAAGAAAAGCTTGTCCTCCACAAACCAGACTCCGGCCACCTGGATTACGATGCCGTAGACAAATATTTCCAGTATCAGCTCAGGCAGTATATGATTAATCCTTTTTAGCATTGCCCTCATCCTTATCTTCATACGTCTTTCTGGCCATAATGTAAACATTTCGGAATCCGGCCAGGGCGCCAATAACAAAAAGCGGTACCGTTATGATGGGAATATCAAATTTCTCTCCAATCCAGACGCCCAACAGTGTACATAATAAAATAGGCACCAACATGCTGATTCCAAATTGCGTCACCAGAGCCAGAGACTGAAAGACGCTTTTTTTGTGTTTCACATGTAGTCCCCCTTAATATTGTTTTTTTAGCAGTACATGGACATTATAACCATTTTTCGGCAAAAAGTCCATGGATTCTGAAAAATTTTTTACGGAATTGTTTTTTGTAAATCAATGCAGTATAATATTTTATTAAGGTACTGGGATTGCTTCAAATACAGAATGGAGGAAACTGATACGATGAAAAAACTCTTGTGTTGCCTGATGGCACTGAACTGGATTTCAGTGAATACAGCCTCATAGAAGAAAATGAATTTGCCATTGCAGACGTAGATGGAGACGGCCGTGAGGAGCTGATTATCTACCACACAGCCTCTCCTGCCACCGCCGGCCTGGCAGCCTGTATCTTAGAGTATTATCCTGAAATCGGCCGCACAGAAGAGATACTGTGGGAATATCCTGCTCTTACCTTTTGCGAAAATGGCATACTTCAGGCGCAAGCTTCTCACAATCAAAGTCCGGGAAATATGTGGCCTTACAGCGTCTATCAATATACAGAAAACCCCGCCTTTGTACTTTTGCAGGTACGGAAGGCGGGGTTTTTCATCTCTCTTCTAAATATCCAATTCTATGGGTTCATCTATGGTGTCTGAAACATACTTTCCATTTTTCTTTCGTTGCTTTACGCACTCCGTGAGTAAATACTCAATCTGCCCGTTGATGGAGCGGAAGTCGTCCTCAGCCCAGGCGGCAAGCTGGGCGTAGAGCTTGGTGGAAATACGCAGGGGAACCTGTTTTTTCTCGTCGGCCATGTATTAGTAGAGACTACCGGAATTTACAATGGGCTGTGCGTCTTTGTTGCCGCAAAGCACAACCAGCAAG
>CAPNGW010000221.1:1866-4753 GCA_948665105.1 uncultured Lachnospiraceae bacterium | reverse complement strand
GAAGCCCCCCATCACCGCTGATGCAGACCACGGTCTTGTCCCGGTTGGCAATCTTGGCCCCCACAGCTGCAGGAAATCCGAAGCCCATGGTTCCCAGACCCCCGGAGGTGATAAACTGCTTCTTTTCATTTAATTCAATGTACTGGGTCGCCCACATCTGGTGCTGCCCCACGTCGGTGGTGATGATACACTCCTCAAAGCTATCATTGATCTGCTCCATAATCATCTGGGGAGTCATGCCCCGATCCCGGCGCATCTCCAGGGGATTCTCCTTGTCCCACTCCCCAATCTGCTCCATCCACCTTTCTGTCTTCTGGGGCTCCGCCCACTCTAAGAGCTTGTCAATGGCCAGGTTGGCATCGGCCACAATGGGCACGTCCACCACCACATTTCTGGAGATGGATGCCGTATCGATGTCCACGTGAATGATTTTTGCCTTGGGGGCAAATTCATTTAAATCCCCGGTAATCCTATCGTTGAACCGGGTGCCGATGGAAAAGAGCACGTCGCACTTGCTGACAGCGATATTGGCCGCATATTTCCCATGCATTCCACTGTTTCCTACGTAATAAGGATGGGTGGTAGGGATGGCTCCCTTGCCCATGATGGTGGTCACCACCGGAATCCTTGTCTGCTCCACCAGCCTTTGCATCTTCTCGTTGGCCCGGGCAATATTAATTCCGCCCCCCAGCAGAAACAGCGGGCGTTTGGCTGCCTTTAACAGCTTATATCCCTTCTTCAGCTGTCCCACATGAATCCCCTCATTGGGCTTATAGCCCCGGATGGACACACTCTGGGGATACTCCGAAGGACCCAGGGATGTCTGAATGTCCTTTGGTATGTCGATAAGCACCGGGCCGGGCTTTCCGGTCCGGGCAATGTGAAAGGCCATCTTTATGATGCGGCCCAAATCCTTCCTATCCCGGACCGTCACGCCGTACTTGGTGATGCTTCTGGTCATGCCCACAATATCAACCTCCTGAAAGGCGTCGTTTCCAATAAGGTTTAACGGCACCTGCCCGGTAAAGCACACAAGTGGAATGTTGTCGTAATGGGCATCTGCCAGGCCCGTCATGATATTGGTAGCTCCGGGGCCGCTGGTGACTATGCACACGCCCACTCTCCCTGTGGATTTGGCATACCCCTCCGCCTCATGAATGAGGCCCTGCTCATGGCGTGGGAGAACCAGATCAATGGCCTCTGTCCTGTAAATCTCATCCAGAATGTCGGTAACCATACCGCCGGGATAAGCAAACACGGTGTCCACACCTTCCTCCACAAGGGCCTTCACAAATAACTTTCTTCCGGTAATGTCCATATATACTCCTCACTTTCCAGCCTATGAGGCCTGTTATTTCTTCTTTTCGTACTTCAAAAAGTAATATTCCAGGTCAAAGCAGGTGTGTTCTTCGCTGTCCGCCGTAACCTCCCACTGATCCATTTCATCCAGGTTGGGAAACCAGGAATCCGCCTCATAGGCGTAATCAATCTTGGTAATGTGAGCCACATCACAGTACTCAAGGAGCTGTCGGTAGACGCTCTCTCCGCCGATGATATAAATGTCTTCACTTTTGTATTGCTTCAGCTCTTCAAAGAGCTCTTCCAGAGAATATACCACTGTTGCGTCCTTTGCCCGGTAATTCTCATCCCGGGTCAGCACGATGTTCACGCGATTCTTCAAGGGCTGTCCCCCCGGAAAACTCTCCAGAGTCTTCCTCCCCATAACCACCACCTTACCTGTGGTTGTCTCACGGAAAAATTTCTGGTCCTCAGGAATTCTCACCAGCAATTTATTGTTGAGGCCAATGGCCCAGTTCTTGTCTACGGCAGCAATCAAATTCATGTATGTTTCTCCCTTCCTTTGGTATTCCTCCTGCAAAATGCAAAAAGCAGTCTGCCCAGACTGCATTCCTGCAATTATACTGCGATTGGAATATTCTGAATCTGCGGCCCCGTCACATAGTTGTCAAGCCGCACGTCATTTCTGGTAAATTCATAAAAGTTCTTAATCTCCGGGTTCAGCCAGAATTCCGGCGCCGGATGGGTTTCTCTTAGAATCAGCTCCTCAATGATGGGAATATGCCGGTCATAAATGT
The DNA here is from genome assembly GCA_948665105.1 of uncultured Lachnospiraceae bacterium. Classification (GTDB taxonomy): domain Bacteria; phylum Bacillota; class Clostridia; order Lachnospirales; family Lachnospiraceae; genus 14-2. The sequence continues at coordinate 2,657 of CAPNGW010000221.1, read as the reverse complement.
GGGCGTCGGCAATCACATGGACCAGCTCTCCCACCTCCATATCACAGACCTGAGCCAGCATGTGCATAAGTACCGCATACTGGCATACATTCCAGTTGTTGGCTGCCAGAACATCCTGGGAGCGCTGGTTCAAAACGGCATTCAAGGTCAGCCTGTCCTGTCCGCTCTTTCTGGTGACATTGAAGGTCATGCTGTATGCACAGGGGTAGAGATTCATCTCATGCAAATCCTGATGCACGTACAGGTTTGTCATAATCCGGCGGCTGTAGGGGTTGTTCTTCAAATCGTAAATCACCCGGTCCACCTGGTCCATCATGCCTTCCTTATATCGGTGCTTTACACCCATCTGATAGCCGTAAGCCTTGCCGATGGAGCCACTTTCGTCCGCCCACTCGTCCCACACATGACTGTGCAAATCGTTGATGTTGTTGGATTTTTGCTGCCATATCCAGAGCATCTCGTCGGTGCAACTCTTGATGGCAGTCTTTCTTAAGGTGATGGCTGGAAATTCCTTGGATAAATCATAGCGGTTCACCACGCCGAATTTCTTGACGGTGTATGCACTGACGCCGTCCTCCCACCTGGGGCGTACCTTCTCACCCTCGGTGCTGGTGCCGTTATCCAGAATGTCCCTGCACATATCTATAAAAATTCTGTCCGCCAGACTCATGTTTGTTCTCCTTCCATCATCTGCTCTATGTTATACCATGTGGTCCGCACATTGTACCTCCATCCGCAGTACGAACACGAAAAACCTACGGTTTTCCTCGTTCACGGGCATTCGCCCTATG
>CAPNGW010000221.1:0-1766 GCA_948665105.1 uncultured Lachnospiraceae bacterium | reverse complement strand
CTTCGCCGTGGGCGACCGATGGCCACTCCGCTTCGCTCCGGGCCGGTATAATATCTGTCGATATTATACCATATTTCCCCTGGAATGGTATACTAAGAAATTTTGCATTTTTTGAAAATTTTTCAACCATTTTTCACAGAAATGGTGTATACTGTATTTAATTATGATTTTTGTAAAGGAGAATGACCGAGCATGAGTCAGGAAAAGGTAAACAAATACAAAGAGGAAAAGGCCAACCGCAAGGCCATTTTAAAGAGGGAGAAGCGCAACCGCATGATTGGGCGGATTGTGGGTTCTGTCATTGGACTGGCCCTGGTGGGCTGGATTGGATTCTCCATCTATGACAAAGTTGCCACCGGTATGGAGACTGCCCAGACGGAAGTAAAGCTGGAGGCTCTCACCAACTACTTAACGGGTCTGGATACCGCAGACGCCGGAGAGGATACCGCGGAATAGGACTCCAAAAGAAAAAGGCTGACATGCCCCACAGTTCTGTGGCGGCAGATGTCAGCCTTTTTGTTTTTCCACTATTCTTCCGGGCTTTCCGGCAACGCCTTTTGCAGCGCCTGGTCGATGGCCTTAAGGAGCACCACGGAGGTATACTGATTTTCCTCGGAATACGTAATATTATCCAACGACTGAGTCTCGTAAATCTGTTGACTGATGTTGTCAAGGGCAGGCTGCATCAAGGGATACATGGTAGCCACCGTCTCATCCAAATTTACCAGAGAAATGGAATTGATACGATTATTGTCAATCACCACCTCCACATCAATGGCGTTGTCGTTAAATTTGATGGAAGAATTGTACACTCCGGCTATGTATTGCATGGTCTCCTGGGCATTGTCTTTGTCTTCCTTATCCGGCAGGAACATGAAGATTAACAGAAGAATTAACAAAATCCCCAAAACCGCAAATATCACGGTATAGATTAGTTCCCTCATATGAAGAACTACAATTTTTGTCTTGGAACTCAAAGGGCTGCCTCCCACATCTTTGCTTGATTAAATATATGAAGATGCGGGAGGATTTATGTGGAGTTTTGATTTTTTTATATTTCTTTTCTTCTTCCTTAAGACACCCTAGCGCACCGTCTTTTGGGAATCATAGGCAGGGTTTGTCACACTCCAGTCCAGCTGGGAGAGTCCCTGCTCCTCCTCACACCACAGAAGCCAGGTAGCCATGTCATTCGTTCCATATTGAGGCGACCTCCGGGATAAGGTTACCAAAGCTTCCGTTTCTGTCATGGTAATGGATGCAATCTGCACCTTAACAGAGCCGCTTTTTACAGTCTCCACCACCAGCACAAGGGCTTTTTCAGCAAAATAAGCATCATCATATCTGGCCAATTCCTCCGCTCCCTGCTGAATATAGTTCTCAAGCTGTTTCGCCTTGGTCACATAGACCACGCTGCTCCGGTTCCCGTCATAGGTGAGGCGGAAGCTGCCCTGTTCCATTATGGAAGTCTCCACATCCTCTTCACTGCCATCAGATTCTATGTCAGGCTCTTCTTCCTTCCAGGGCTTCTCCACTGTAGGAGAGGCGCTCGCACAGCCTGACAGCAGACAGCCTACACACGCAAATGCAAGCGCTCTCTTCTTCATCTCTTTGCTCTTACCCCCAGTCCCTTATACTCTTTGGCATACTTTTCAAAAATTCCTACGCTGAAAACGGCAAACATCATCAAGCCAAACCATAGGTTCACATTAAAGTCATCGCCGGTTCTTGCCGTTCCGGGATTGGCAGGTTTGGCTCCTCCGGGACCC
>CAPNGW010000220.1:2326-4759 GCA_948665105.1 uncultured Lachnospiraceae bacterium | reverse complement strand
CTTGCCTGGCGGATGCCGGAAGCGGGACTGCGGATGGTGCTGTTTTCCAGCGGTATGGGGGATGGCATATATAGCGGGTACTGGGGGCTCAGCGAGGAGGGGGAGGCCGTATGTCTGGTGATTCCCTTCCTGAATCCGGAGTATTTTTAGTGGAATATCATTTTGATACTGTGCCCTTGCAAACTGAGGGTATCAAAAGCACTATAGTTCTTCAAAAGTATTGTATAAAATAATAGAAAAGATGCAACAATTTGTACTAAATTGTTGCATCTTTTTCTTACAATAACTATATCGGTAAAATTTCCAGATATTTAACCCCTGAATTAAAAATTTTATTAACCTGTAAATGTGGTCCACATTTATCCTTCCATATCGCGTTGTATCGGTTGTTCCCAAACACCAGTCCTTATAAATTTGTCTTTAAAAAAACATCATCCTTGTCATCCTGTTCAATTCCAAGATAACGTTTTGTAATCTGAAAAGAGGAATGGTTGTAAACGGCCATCAGTATTACCGGCGGGGTTCCGGCTTTCCAGGCGTGATAGCCGAAGGTTTTTCTCAATGAATGGCAGCTGAGCTTTGCTTCGGGATACAGTTGCTGCCCAGCTTCCTTGATGATGCGGAAGGCCTGAGAACGGCACAGGCGGGAATTGGGATGCCTGCCGGGAAAGAGATATGTTTCCGGTTCAAAAAGAGGTAAGCTTTTTCTGTAGAGCTTTAGTGTATCCAGAGCATTTTTGTTTAGTGCAATCCGGGTGTGCTTTCCGGTCTTTTGCTCCTGCACGCTGAGGTGGCTTAAAAAATGTCCTTTTGAAAAATCATAGACGTCCTTCCACTTCAACTCCAGCAAATCACTGATGCGAAGGGCGGAATTGATTCCCAGGCAAATCAAGGTGTAATTTCTTAAATTCGGTTTTTCCTTGAAATAATAATCTTTCAATTTTGAAATTTGTACAAGATTGCGAATCGGTTGTGTTGTACTCATTTGTGACCTCCAAAAGTTTTTATATGCAACATTCTAGTACAAAATGTTGCATTCCACATTCATTTTGGAAGTGAAGGACGAAACAAGGAGGTTTGTATGCTTAAACTGTCAATGAAGGCCGGGGAATACCTGCTGATTGGAAATGAGATTAAGGTGGTATTTACCGGGGGAAGCGGAAACAACATGCACGTTCTGGTGGAGGCGCCAAGGTCTGTGAACATTGCAAGGAGCGCCGCCCTGGAAAAGCATGGGTTGGGAGCGGACCCCGGCAATGAGGTGGTACACCATAAGGACCGGGAGATTTCTCTGGAGGCCAAGGAGCAAATCAGGGCCATTTTGATGGAGGAGCGCAGGAAAGCGAGAAGGGCGGAGCGCCAGAAGGACCCGAAGAAAAAGTACGGGTACGAAAAGTGTTAATAATTCCAGGCTATCCTAGGGGCTCGGATTATTATAAAGCACATTCTGCAATAGCAGAATGTGCGCTACTTCTTGACCTAAGGTCAAGAAGGGACCAGCGACGCTACTTCTTGACCTTAGGTCAAGAAGGGACCAGCGACGCTACTTCTTGACCTTGGTCAAGAAGGGACCAGTAACGCTACTTCTTGACCTAAGGTCAAGAAGGGACCAGTAACGCTACTTCTTGACCTTGGTCAAGAAGAGACCAGTAACGCTACTTCTTGACCTTGGGTCAAGAAGTAACCAGTAACCATAATAGGTACGCAAAGGGATTTGCGGCAGTAAAAACAAGGAGGAAAAAATTATGGCAATGGTAGTACAACACAACTTAACAGCAATGAATTCCAACAGAATGTTGGGCATCACCACAGGGCAACAGGCAAAGTCTTCCGAAAAGCTGTCTTCAGGCTTCAAGATTAACCGTGCGGCGGACGATGCGGCAGGCTTGACAATTTCCGAGAAAATGAGAAAGCAGATGAGAGGGCTGGACCGGGCCTCCACCAATGCACAGGACGGCATCTCCTGCGTGCAGACGGCAGAAGGTGCCTTGACAGAGGTTCATTCCATGCTGCAGCGTATGAATGAGCTGGCAGTGCAGGCGTCGAACGGAACCATGTCTGAGGATGACAGACAGGCGGTACAGGATGAGATTGACCAGCTTGTAACGGAGATTGACCGTGTGTCTGAGACCACTAAGTTCAATGAGATTTATTTGCTGAAGGGGAAGGAAGGCACGAAGACCGTAACCAGTGTTACCAAGAAGATTGAGCTGACCCAGGTTGCAAAGGATGCAGAAAAAGGGGCCTTGAGCGTGATTGCAGGCCAGGACGCATTTGCAAAGGGCGCAACGGATGCATTGACGGGGGCAGTGGCAGCAGCAGGCGCTTCCATGAAATTGGATACAGCGGCCCTTGGTGGAAACGTATTGGTTGTAAGAGCGGCCGGAGGTACTGACGCGGATTATACACAGGTTACAGATGCGAATTTAGCAA
>CAPNGW010000220.1:0-2316 GCA_948665105.1 uncultured Lachnospiraceae bacterium | reverse complement strand
TTTGATGTAGCGGATGATGGAACTGTAACAGCCAAGGCCAACCTTGAGTTTGCTACGGCAGTGAATGAAGCCGCCGCGCAAGCCGGTGCCGGAACCGCTAATAACACTCCTGCTGATTTGGTTACAGGTACCGCAGCCACTGAGGCTGCCGCCAGCGATATTGACCAGTACGTGGAAATAGGCGAGGACGGTAAGCTGAAATATAAGGAAGGCAAGGTTCTGTACACTGTAGCGGCAGATGACGCCACAGAATTTGGAGATCAGCTGGAAGCTACCATTATTGCGGAGGCTGATTTGGACCAGTATTTTGAGTCCAGTGCCAATCCGCTGACCAATCAGGCTGGGGAAAAGATTACAGATTATGATGCCTATTTTGATGAGGGTGGAGCATATAAGGGAGGGATTTACCGCAAGGATGCCGCCGGTGATTCGGTAGAGATTGGCGCAGAGCAGATTGGAGACTATATTGCAGTGGATGTAACTGTGACGGAAGGAAAGACCGCGGATGCGCTGGAGTTCAACCTTCATGTTGGCTCTGAGTCTGCTGCTACCAACAAGATTGGGGTTAAGATTGAGTCCATGTCTGCGGCAGGTATTGGTGTATTTGGATTAAAGGGCGCCGGGTTAATGACTGAATCAGATGCAACAACGGCCATTGATACCATTGCAGAAGCCATTGCGAAGGTGTCTGAACAGCGTTCCGCACTGGGTGCAATCCAGAACCGTCTGGAGCATACCATCGCCAACCTGGACAATGTGGTGGAGAATACCACAGCAGCTGAGTCCCGGCTTCGCGATACCGATATGGCGGAAGAAATGGTGGAATACAGCAAGAACAACATTCTGGCTCAGGCCGGACAGGCAATGCTGGCCCAGGCAAACCAGTCCACACAGGGCGTATTGTCCTTACTGCAGTAACTTAAGTACAGGAAGCTTTTTAAGAAGGAGACAGTCTTGTAAAATTCAAGCTTTTTCAAAGCCTTGAATTTCAACAGGACTGTCTCCTTCTTTCAATTCGGCCTATCCATTCCTGCTTTTAACTTCCCAGGTGGTAAACTGCATTTTCCACTGACTTAAGATGGGGTATGAGGCAGGTGTTTTGCATAGATTGCATTTTGCAGGCAAACATGGTAAGATACAGTTGAAAGAGGCATTGTAAAAAAGAAGGTCATTATGCACGGCCTGATTATTGAGCTCAGAAAAAGCCGGATTTTTTGCCGCCATATGCATTTATATCAAAAGCTGGATGAGTACCACATTCCCTATGTGTTTATTCAGGGATGCCGGGAGATGGCAAGGCTTGGGGGAGAGTGGTTGAGTGCCGCTGACCACGATAGTGCATCTCAAGGAGGTTGTAATATGGAGCTACAAAAAAATTATAAGTTTTGGTTTTGCACCGGGTCCCAGGATTTGTATGGGGAGGAGTGTTTAAAAAAGGTGGCCAAGCATTCCGCCATCATTGTGGAGAAATTCAATCAGAGCGGCATTTTACCCTTTGAGGTGGTGCTAAAGCCCACCCTGATTACCAATGAGGTGATTCGAAGAACCTTCAATGAGGCTAACCTCGATGAAACCTGTGCAGGCGTCATTGTGTGGTGCCATACCTTCTCCCCGGCCAAGTCCTGGATTTTGGGGCTGCAGGAGTATCGTAAGCCACTTATGCACTTGCATACACAGTTCAATGAGGAGATTCCTTATGACACCATTGACATGGATTTTATGAATGAGAATCAGTCTGCCCACGGCGACCGGGAGTGGGGGCATATGGTGACCCGCATGGGCATTGAGCGGAAGGTGGTGGTAGGCCACTGGAAGGACAGGAAGCTCCAGGAGAAGATTGCTTCCTGGATGCGGACGGCCATCGGAATCATAGAGAGCAGCCACATCCGCGTCATGCGTGTAGCAGATAATATGCGAAACGTTGCTGTCACCGAGGGCGATAAGGTGGAGGCCCAGCTAAAATTCGGCTGGGAGATTGACGCTTTTCCGGTGAATGAGATTGCAGAGTCTGTAGCGGCCGTGTCATCAGCAGATACCAATGCATTGGTGGAAGAATATTATGAGCGGTACGAGATTTTACTGGAAGGGCGTAACCCCGAAGAATTCCGTTGTCATGTGGCAGTTCAGGCCCAGATTGAGCTGGGATTTGAACGGTTCCTGCAGGAAAAAAATTATCACGCAATCGTGACCCACTTTGGAGATTTGGGAGCCTTAAAGCAGCTTCCCGGTCTGGCTATTCAGCGGCTGATGGAGAAGGGCTACGGCTTCGGCGCAGAGGGGGATTGGAAGGTTGCTGCCATGGTGCGCCTGATGAAG
>CAPNGW010000219.1 GCA_948665105.1 uncultured Lachnospiraceae bacterium | reverse complement strand
ACGCCGGCAATGGCCTCCTCCCTGGGGTCCACTTCCACTTTCAGCTTTTCCCCGGCAATACCTAAGAAAAATCCAATTAAAACACCTGTGCCACCGACAATGACAGCGGCCAGTACTATTGCCATTATATTCATTTTGTCCGCCCTCCTAGATTACACCGGAGAATCCGAAGAAGGCGATAGCCATCAGCCCTGCAGTTACCAGCACGATGGCGGAGCCACGGAATGCTACCGGAACGTTGTTAAACTCGATTTTTTCACGGATACCGGCCATAATCACGATGGCAATGGTAAAGCCAATCGCTGTTGCAAGACCGTTGACAGTGCCTGTCAAAATATTGTAATTCTTCTGCACGTTGTTAAGGGCAACACCTAAAACCGCACAGTTGGTGGTAATCAGGGGAAGATAAACGCCCAAGGAATTGTAAAGAGGCGGCATGGCCTTCTTTAGGAACATTTCCACAAACTGCACCAGAGCAGCGATTACCAGGATAAATACAATGGTCTGTAAATAATCAAAATTCAGGGGTGTCAAGATAAATTTATAAATCACACTTGTAACCAGGGAAGCCAGAGTCAGTACGAATATAACCGCACCGCCCATGCCTGCCGCCGTCTCCACCTTTTTGGAAACGCCCAGGAAGGGGCAGATGCCCAGGAACTGGCTCAGTACAACGTTGTTTACAATGGCGGAACCAACCGCAACTACCAATAATTCTTGCATCTGTACTTAACCTCCTATTCTTCGTCTTTCTTAGCTTCTGCATTGGATAACTGCTTGCCGCTGCAGGAGCCCTGTCCGCAGGAAGCGCAATCGCCTGCAAGGCAGCCCTGTGCCGCCGGTAAGGGTTTACCCTTCTTCTCAGCCCGGGCACGGATAATATTCATAATGGCTACCAGCATTGCCAGCACAAAGAAGGCACCGGGAGCCAGCACGAAAATGGTGATGGGTGTATAGCCGAAGCCTCCGTCCTCTGCAAGGGGCAGAAGCTGGAATCCGAAAATCTGACCGGCTCCCAGGATTTCACGGACAATACCGATACAGGTAAGGCCAAAGGTAAAGCCCAGACCCATTCCAATGCCGTCAAAGATGGAGGGAATCACCGGATTCTTGGACGCATAGCTCTCTGCTCTTCCCAGGATGATACAGTTTACCACAATCAGAGGAATATAGATTCCCAAAGATGCATACAGGCTGGGTACAAAGCCCTGCATCATAAACTGCACAATGGTAACGAAGGAGGCAACCACTACAATAAAGGCCGGCACACGCACCTTGTCAGGAATGATATTCCGAAGCATGGAAATCAGCATATTGGACATAACCAGCACCACCGTGGTGGACAGTCCCATGCCCACGCCGTTGATGGCCGATGTGGTCACCGCCAGGGTGGGACACATGCCCAGCATCAGTATAAAGGTGGGGTTCTCCTTGATAACTCCGTTATAAATACGTTCTACACACTTATTCATTTGCGCCGCCTCCTTCATTGATTGTTCTAAAGTAAGCAAGGCTCTCATTTACGGCATTTGTCACCGCATTGGAGGTGATGGTTGCGCCGCTTATGGCTACAATCTGGTCGTCGCTGGCAGAAGAACCTTTCACCACGCTGAAGCTCTCTGCTGTCTTTCCATTAAATTGGGAAGAAAACTTCGTTTCCTTGGCTTTCATACCCAGACCAGCCGTCTCTCCGATGGTGGTGATGGAATAGCCATTCACCGTTCCGTCGCTTGTAATCCCCACAGACAGAGTAATGTCTCCGCCATAACCTGCATGGGAGGTAATTGTCACCACATAGCCCAAAGGATTCCCGGAAGAATCCAGCGCTGTCACTACATTGTTGATGGTGTTGGCACCGTCCTCGGAATCAATACCTTCCTCAGGGAAGCCCTCCATATCTTCAAATTTTTCCGCATCCGCGAAAACATTCCGATACGCTTGCTGCTGGGCTTCGTACTTCGCCTTGGCGATGGGCTCCTTGGTAATCTCATACACCAGGCCCAGAAGGCAGCCGGACACCAGGGTAATTACAGTTAAAATGATTGCGTCTTTTATAATTTTACCCATTATCTCTCGCCTCCTTTTCCGAAGGGTTTGGGAATGGAAACGCGTTCAATCAGCGGAACCAGAAGATTGCTGAAGATAATCGCATAGGACACTCCCTCTGCGGAAGCTCCGAAAATACGGAAGATTCCGGTGAGTATGCCCAGGACAATGCCGAAAATAATCTTGCCCATGGGTGTAATGGGCGAGGTCACATAATCTGTGGCCATGAAAAATGCTCCCAGCATAATACCGCCGCCGCACAGATGTGTCACAACGTAATTCCAGTCAAAGCCGTGACCGCCGAAAATCAGCACAAAGACAACGAAGGTCACAATGTATGTACCGGGAATCCGCAAATCAATGACGCCCATGAGAATCAAAAAGATTGCTCCGATTAAAATTGCGATGACGGAGGTCTCACCGATGGTTCCGGGAATCCGTCCAATCAGCATATCCATGGAGTTAACTCCCTCTCCCGCCTTCATGGCTGCAAGGGGTGTTGCACTGCTTATGGACTCCATGCCCAGGCTCATATAATATCGGCTGTTGGCAAAGGTAGTCATGGGGCCGGTAAAGGAAATGAGCAGAAAGCATCTTGCACCCAGAGCCGGGTTCATGAAGTTCTGTCCAAGTCCGCCAAACAGGCATTTTACCACAACAATGGCAAAGGCGCCGCCCAGAACAGCCATCCACCAGGGTAAGGTGGGGGGAAGGTTTAACGCCAGCAGCAAGCCGGTCACTACGGCGCTTAAATCCCGGATGGTATTTTTCCGTTTGGTCACTTTTTCAAAGAGCCATTCGGAGGCTACACAGCTTAAAATTGTTACCACAATCAAAAGTAATGCCGAAAATCCAAAGTTGTAAATACCGAACAGACTGGCTGGCAGAAGTGCAATCAACACATACAGCATGATTCTGTCGGTGGTATCCTTGGATCTTACATGGGGTGAGGATGAAACATTATAGATATCACTCACTTTTAATCCACCTCTTTCTTAATTGTATACTCTACTTTTTACGCTTGTTTGCAAGCACAGTCTTCTTCATGGACTTGATGGCCTGAGCCAGCTGACGCTTGGCCGGGCATATGTAGCTGCAGCTGCCGCACTCGATACACTCAAGGCCGTGCCACTTCTCAAAGGGCTCTTCCAGGTGATTCTCCGCATAGTCCGCCAGTCTTGAGGGAACAATCCGCTCTGGGCAAATCTCCACACAGCGGGCGCAGTTGATGCATGCGCTGGGCTCATACTTCGCCACCTCATCCTCAGTAAGGCACAAAAGAGCCGAGGTGGTCTTGGTGGTGGGAAGATCCAGATTGAATACGGCAAAGCCCATCATGGGACCGCCGGAAATCACTTTCTTGGGCTGCTCCTTAAAGCCTCCTGCCATCTCAATAAGCTCAGAGAAATTCGTTCCGATGCAGACGGAGAAGTTGGCCGGGTCCGCAATGGCATTGCCGGTGATGGTGACAATTCTGTGCATCAATGGCTTTCCCAGCTTCACGGCATTATAGATGGCCACCAGGGTATCCACGTTGTCCACGATACAGCCTGCATCTGCCGGCAGCATGGAAGCGTTGATTGCTCTGCCGCTTACCGCATAAATCAACTGGCGCTCAGAGCCCTGGGGGTACTTGGTCTTAAGAGCCATAACCTCAATACGTGGTTCATCCTTCACCATCTCAGTGAGCTTCTCAATACAGTCTGGCTTGTTGTCCTCGATGCCCAAAACTGCCTTTGCGTTGTCAAAAAGCTGGAGTACAATCTTGATACCGCCAATCAGCTTCTCCGGCTCTTCCAGCATTCTCCGATAGTCCGAGGTAAGGTAAGGCTCGCACTCTGCACAGTTGGCAATGACGTACTCAATCTTCTCCGGCTCCTTGGGAGACAGCTTCACGTGTGTGGGGAAGCCGGCTCCACCCATTCCCACAATACCGGCCTCTTTGATTTTTGCAATGATTTCTTCTTTGGACAAGGCTGTCACATCCGCTGTTTCCTGAAACTGCACAGACTTAAACTCGCCGTCGTTCTCGACAATGATGGAATTTACCATATCGCCTACCACCACCCGGCGCGGCTCGATGGCCTTCACAGTACCGGAAGCACTTGCATATACCGGCGCGGATACGAAACCACCGGCTTCTGCAATCTTCTGGCCTTTCAATACGGTATCTCCCACCGCAACAATCGGTGACGCCGGCGCTCCGATGTGCTGTGACAGGGGATAGACCATATCTCCTTTGGGTAATACTTCACGTATTGGTTTATCTTTGGATAACTCCTTCCCGTCCCAGGGATGGATTCCGCCTTTAAACGTACCTAAACCCATGTTTGTTGCCCCTTCTTTCTCTAAAATTGTATTCTTCTTATTATAACATAAATCTACATGGTGGGTAGATATTTTTTGTATTTTTTTTAAAACAGTGACAGGCTCTGCAATCCTGCCCGGTGGAATTTTTATATCACCAGGAAGCTTCCAGGAACTTTCCCGTGATATAGAAAAAACGGCTCCGGGAGGTTCATCCCAAAGCCGTTTTGCTGCTTTTTCGAATCTATGGCGCTTCCGGGGCTCCCGTGCCTACCTTTTCCGCCGCCTTCTGACCAGAAGCGCTGTGAGCACAAGTCCTGTAACACTTAGGATTGCCAGCGTCCACCAAAGCCGGAAACTGAAGATGTCGCCGGTTTGAGCGCCGTTCGGTACCCTGGTGTCCTTTTCTGCGCCTGGCCCATCT
>CAPNGW010000218.1 GCA_948665105.1 uncultured Lachnospiraceae bacterium | reverse complement strand
TTCCAGCATGGCATCCGGCGCGCTCCCAAGATAAATTTCATGGAGGCACCCGGCACAGAAGGCATCCCCTGCCCCCACGCTGCCTTTGATATACCCTGCCGGAAGCCGGTAAGAGGGAACCATGCAAAAGCCCTTCTCCACATCCATGCAGAAGCCGGCCTCCGGGCAATGAATCACCGCCCGCTTTTTCACTCCCGCCTCCAGAAACAGCTCCAGGGTCCTTTTGATATTTTCCGTTTTTATTTTCCCGGCGCCGTCTCTGGGCTCCAAGCCGGATACCGCGCAGCCCTCAATCTCATTCATGATTGCGTAATCACAATATTTTAAGGCCGGCGCAACCTTTCTTTTGAATTCGCCGCTGTTATCGCTGACCACATCAATGGAGGTCTGTATACCTCTCTTCTGCGCCTCCTTGAGAAAACGGGCCATCACGGTTCCGTATTCCCCATCCTCCGCATCGAAGCTGTCAAGAAGAAGAACATAGCCGATATGTAATAGCCTGCAGTCAAGGCTGTCCAAGTCAATATCCCCGGGGCTGAAGGTCTTGTTTGCCCCCCGGTAGTGGAAAAAGGTCCGCTCCCCGGTTTTTTGAACCGTCATGGCATCACTGAAGCTGGTGCTCTCTCCCCGGGAGAATATCACTCTCTCCGTATTGATGCCCTCCGCCTTAAGCTGCTCCACCGCAAAATGCCCCGGCTCATCCTCTCCGGCCTTTCCCATGGCGGCAATGGGAATATTACTTTTCATTTTAGCCAGGTTGATTGCCGTATTGGGCACACAGCCTCCCACGGAGCGGCTGACCTCAATAATGTTGGCAAGCATCCCTTTTTCAGGATAACCGTCAATCTGCTTGACGGAATCCACCAGTATATTTCCGGCGATGGCTATTCCCCTTCGTTCCATTGCGTCGTCTCCTTTTCTTTCAGAATCCCCAGGATTTTCCTGGATTTGTCCGTCTCTATTCACAAGCTTCCTGGGTCAGTCAAATAGCAATTCTCCCTCAAAGACCTGGGCCAGCACATTGCAGGCTGCGCCCAGAAGCTGGGACTCCTCCCCAAAATGGGGCTTTATAATCCCAATGTGATTGTAGTCCTCCGACAGCTTGTATCTGTTAAGCTGAGTCTCAAGCTGCTTCAGATAGCGCTCCGGCAGCTTCACACCCTCATGTCCTATGATGATGGCCTCCGGGTTCAAGAGATTGGACACACTCACAAGACAGCTGCAGAGCTTGTAAAGTGCCTGGGTCAGAATCTGGTCAATAGCCTCCTCTTCACTGTGGCTTAAGCATTCCTCAAATGTCATCCTGCGCCCTATCGCCGTCTCCACCTGCTCCAGAATAACATTGACGCTGGCATAGTTCTCCACACAGCCCCGGCTGCCGCATTCACAGGGAATTCCGTTGTAATCCACACTCATGTGCCCCAGCTCACTGCCCAGGCCCCACCGGCTTTTCAAAATATCTCCGTCCAGATAGATACCGGCGCCGATTCCGTCGGTGATACCCACAAACAGAAAGGAGGAAAAATCTTTTCCACAGCCGTACAGCTTTTCTGCCCGGGCTGCCGAATTGTACTGGTGATCCACAAATACCGGCAATCCGTATTTCTCCTTCAGAAGGGCGGCCAGGGGCAGGTTCTTAATATTGTAAAAACGGGGCGGACTCAACAGCACACCGTCCGTCACATCCAAGGGTCCAATGGAGGCCACGCCGATGCCCAGAATATTCTTCTCCTCCTCCATCATCTCATCCACAAGGCCATAGAGAATCTCCGGCAGCCGGTCCTTGTCCCGGGAGTCTATCTCCCGCCTCGCAGTCCGAACGGCGTTCAGATGAAAATCGCACAGCACCGCGGCACAATATCCACGGTTAATCAACACTCCGACGGCTTTCGGAGCATTGGGCGAGCAATCCAGCAGGGAAGGGTTCCGCCCTTGAAAATCTTTTTTCTCTCTTCCCCCTTCTTCCACCAGATTCATATGTATAAATTCGTCAATAATATTTGTAACGGACATCTTGGTAAGCCTGCTGGCCTTTGCAATGCCCACCCTGGTATTGCTCTCCTTCGTGGCAATCAGCTTAAGCACCAGCCCACGATTTCTCCGTTTCAAATCGTTGTTGTTGATTCCTTTTCCCCGGTTCATGTTCTACTCCACCTTCATAAATCCGCAACATCGTCTTCTTCTCATAGTAATTTTTTGCTAATCCGTGATTTCCGGAATGCGCACAATGTCAGGGTCCGTGAAAATATCGTATTCATCCACACTCATGGTGCTGAATTCTGATACCACCGCCCCCTCTTCTCCGGCCTGGAACCAATGTCTGGTATTGGGCTGCATGGTAAACTGCATACCGGGCTTTAATACAACCTCATGGAAAACGTTGAACCACTCCTTGCGGCCTTGGGGCGGCTGACAGGCCGGATTCTCCTTTGCCTCCCCCTCCACATACACATAGCAGGTTCCGTACCGGCAGCGGAAGGTCTCCTCCTTCCCCTCATAGGATAATTCCGGTATGGGAGCATGGCGGTGCTCCGGGCAGGTCTGTCCCGGCAGGAGAGCCATCTCCTTGGCACAGCAGCGTTTGGTATTCACATATACCACACAGGCCAGGCCAATATGCTCATAATCCTTCAGCCCGAAATCCGCCACCTCCAGATTGGCCTTCTCTTCCTCCGTCAATACAATCCCTGCCTTGTCATAGAGCTCCAGCACCCGCTTTTGGGCATTTTCATATTCAGCTTTTTGCATTTCTCCGCTTCTCCCTTCTCTGTTTGTATAGCAGTCTTTTTGTGCACTTCGTTTTATATAATCACATTATATGATGTTGGGGGCAAAAGAGACTTTTCAAGACTTGTACCTGCAAATTGCATAAATTGTATTCTGATTTGTGACTGTGGAGAATCTTAGAGCATCTTAATGTTCTGAACACAACAAGCAATTTGGCGGCACGGATGCCGACAAAAGCCCGATTTACGTCACGGAAGGCGTATAGAGGGCGGTTGCGTCCATATAGCATTACCTTTTCTTCAGAACATTTAGATGCTCTTAGATTCGGAACCCGGAACAAAAGAGGAATACAATTTATGCAATTTGCCGAGCACAAGCTACAAAAGTCTCTTTTACCCCCAACATCATTATAGCAAAAGCGGTTCGTTTTGTAAATCTGTTTTACTAAATAATTTCAAAAAATTCATGTGCTTCGTATCTCCATATAGATTTCCCGTATCAGAATATAGGAAACCGGCCCCAGCGCAAAGCCCCATAACCCGTAAATGTTGATTCCTGCATAGATACTGATAACTACCACCAGAGGATGAATGCCAAGCTTATCCCCCACCAGCTTGGGCTCTAAGAGCTCCCGGGTCAGGCTGGCGATGGTGTATATGATGACATAGACTGCCGCCAGCATATATCGTCCGCTCAAAATCTCAATCAGCGCCCAGGGAATAAACACCGTTCCGGTTCCCAGAAAGGGCAGAGCGTCACAGAGGCCAATCCCCATTCCCGCCAGCATGGCGTAAGGGTTGCCGGTGAAAAAAAGGCCGATGACACAGACCCCCGTCACCGCCAGCATAATGAGAAGCTGGGCTTTCACATAACCGCCTCCGGCATGATATACCCTGCTGGAAACATGCACCACAGTCCGTCCCAGGGCGCCCTGATCCATTTTGTGGCGAATCTTTGCGTATTCCTTTGTCATCAGCAGGGTGGATACGCCCACAACCACACAGACGGCCACAAGAATGCCGATGCCCTTCACCCAGGAAAAAGAGCTGCTCATTAAGCCAGGCAGCAAGGTGCCCTTCATATTGTCCCAGATTTCCGGAACGGACTCGTCAATGCGGAGCTGAATGGTCCCCGCCCTCATACCGGTCCACTCCTCCACCTGGGCACAGGAGCTCTCCCAGAAGACGGTGATTTTTTTCTGATATGCCGGCGCATTGGTGACCAGGTTTTTAAGCTGCCCTATAAGACTTTCCCCTGTCATCCACAAAAACCACAGCAGAAATGCAAAAAGCAGCAGCAAAATAACAGCGGAAATCAGTCCCCGCTTAAGCTTTAGGCGTTTATGAAGTTTTTCAATCCAAGGATGCAGCTGTTTTGCTATAAAAAATGCAATTAAAAAGGGAATTACCAGGGGCAGCAAATATCGCATTGCCAGATACACTGCCAGCGTAATTCCCAGGATCCGCACAGCCTCCAGCAAAGGCTTTTTTAAGTCTTCTCTCATGGAGGTAGTATGTGCATAACCCACTGTTTTTATGTGATAAAAAATGGTTGAAAGGCCGGTCCAAAAGGGACAATGGAAAACTCCATCTGCTTTCCTGTGAAGGGATGGCAAAAGGCCAGTCGGGTGGAGCAAAGGCCGATGGGCAGATAGTCCTCACCACATCCGGGATTATATTTCTTATCTCCCACCAGCGGATGGCCTGCATGAGCAAGCTGTACGCGAATCTGGTGGTGACGGCCTGTTTCCAGCCGGATGGAGAGAAGACTGATGCCTTCTTTTCCTGGCTTTGGCAAAATCTTCACCTTTTCCCGGCTTTCCCGGAGCCTGATTTCTCCGCCCTCCATAATTTGGTAATGGAGCACCGCTTTCCTGGCTCCCTCTGTCTCCTTCTTCACCACCTTGGAGGTGTTGGTCTTCCCATCCCGCAGCAAATAGTCCGTGAGCGTCCCCCGGGAAGGCTCGGGGATGCCCTCCACCACGGCACAGTAGTACTTATCCACATTTTTTTGCTGTATCTGCCTGCTTAAGGATGCTGCCGCCTGCCGGGTCTTGGCAAAAACCA
>CAPNGW010000217.1 GCA_948665105.1 uncultured Lachnospiraceae bacterium | reverse complement strand
CCAGTTCTGCTTGGTGTCGCTCTCTTCCTTTCCGGGGGCCGCTGGCATTGCTCCTTCCCTGGGCTTTACATAGACCTCTGTCAGCTCCTGGCATTTTTCCAGATAGTAATCATAATTGCCCAGGTAGTTGATAAGTGTTTCTCCGGTGAGGTTTAAAATGCGTGTGGCGGTCCTGTTGATGAAGTAACGGTCATGGGATACGAAAAGGACCGTTCCCGTGTAACGGTTTAAGGCCTGCTCTAAAATTTCCTTGGAGGTAATGTCCAGGTGATTGGTGGGCTCGTCTAAAATCAGCAGGTTGGCTTTGGAGAGCATCAGCTTTGCCAGGGAAACCCGCCCCCGCTCTCCGCCGCTCAAATCGCCTACGCGCTTAAATACCTCGTCTCCGGTAAAGAGGAAGGCCGCAAGGATGTTGCGTATCTCGGTGTTGGTGAGATTGGGATAAGCGTCCGACAGCTCCTCCATAAGATTCTTCTCCATATGAAGGACCTGGTGCTCCTGGTCGTAATAGCCCACATGCACGTTGGCCCCCAGAGTCACACTGCCGGCATCTGCCGGAACCATATCGTTGATAATCTTTAAAATGGTGGTCTTCCCGGTGCCGTTATCGCCAATGAGGGCCACCCGCTCTCCACGCTTTATTTCAAACTCCAAGTCGGTAAAAAGGGGCTGTCCCGGATAAGCCTTGGATAGCCTCTCCACCTTCAGCACATCATTGCCACTTACGATTCTGGGCTCCAGCTTCAGCTTTATGTCTGTGTTCTCCTCTGTGGGCTTCTCAAGACGTTCTATCTTATCCAGCATTTTCTCCCGGGACTCCGCCCGCTTCACGGACTTTTCCCGATTGAAGGATTTCAGTCTGGCAATGACCTCCTCCTGATGCCTGATTTCTCTCTGCTGGTTGTAGTACTGTTTTAAAAGCGCCTCCCGCACCTGGGCGCGCTTCCCTGCATAGGCGGTGTAATTGCCGCTGTAGACACTGACCTTGGTCCGGTCCAGTTCAATAACCTTGTTCACCACCTTGTCCAGAAAATACCGGTCATGGGACACAATCACCACAGTTCCCCGGTAATTGGACAAAAATACCTCCAGCCAGGAAATCGCTCCGATATCCAGGTGGTTGGTGGGCTCATCCAGTAGAATGATGTCCGGATGGGTCACCAAAAGCTTGCCCAGGCAGACGCGGGTCCGCTGTCCCCCGGATAATTCCTGCATACCCTTTGTGAACTCTTCTTCGGAAAATCCCAGGCCCTTTAAGACCCCTGCAATCTCACTCTTGTAAGTGTAGCCGTCAAGCTGTTCAAATTCGTGATGCAGCTTGTTGTAGGAATCCATGAAATTCTCCAGATCCTCCGGGGATACGGATTTCATCCTTGCTTCCATGTCCCGAAGCCGTTCCTCTAAGGATATGACGTAAGCCTTGGCGGACAATACCTCCTGGTATATGGTGTGGTTTCCCTGAATGTCCGGGTTCTGGGGCAGATAGCCGATGGATTTGCCCCGGGCAATGATGACCTCGCCGCTGTCCGCAGGAATCTCCTCCATAATGATGCGAAGCAAGGTTGTTTTACCGGCGCCGTTGATACCCACAATGGCCGCTTTCTCGTTGGCCTCAATGTGGAAGGACGCATTCTTTATGATTTCGTCGGTGCCAAAGGCTTTGCTGATATTTTGGCATGCTAAAACCATGATTTCCTCCTAAGGGGTTTATTTCTTCAAGTCTATAAAATTTCTTCCAGGGCCTGGCGGATTGCCTTGATAAATTCCTGGCTGTTTAATACGGTGGGATTCTCTATTGTTGTAATCAATGCCAAATCCTTGGTCATTTTCCCGCTCTCAATGGTGCCAAGGCAGGCCTGCTCCAGCTTGTCCGCAAACCGGCAAAGGTCACCCAGTCCGTCCAACTCCCCACGTTTTCTTAAGGCTCCTGTCCAGGCGAAAATCGTGGCCACAGAGTTGGTGGAGGTCTCCTCCCCCTTTAAGTGCTTGTAATAATGCCGCTGTACCGTGCCGTGGGCCGCCTCGTACTCGTAGTATCCTTCCGGGGATACCAGCACGGAGGTCATCATGGCAAGGGAACCGAAGGCGGAGGACACCATATCGCTCATCACGTCCCCGTCGTAATTCTTACAAGCCCAGATAAAGCCGCCCTCAGCCTTCATCACCCGGGCTACGGCATCGTCAATTAAGGTATAGAAATATTCAATTCCTGCCTCTTTAAATTTTGCATCATATTCCACGTCGTAAATTTCCTGGAAAATATCCTTAAAGGTGTGGTCATATTTCTTGGAAATGGTGTCCTTGGTGGCGAACCACAAATCCTGTCTGGTATCCAGAGCATAGTTAAAGCAGCTTCTGGCAAAGCTCCCGATGGAGCTGTCCAGATTGTGCTGGCCCTGGATTACCCCGGCACCGGTGAAGTCATGAATCAGCTCTCTTACCTCTGTTCCATCCTCTGCGGTGTATACCAGCTCACATTTCCCCGGTCCGGGAATCTTCATTTCACTGGCCTTATATACGTCGCCGTAGGCATGTCTTGCAATGGTGATGGGCTTTGTCCAGTTGCGGACACAGGGCTCAATGCCTTTGACTGTGATGGGGGTCCGAAACACAGTGCCGTCCAGGATGGCCCGGATGGTGCCGTTGGGACTTTTCCACATTTCTTTTAAATTATATTCGCTCATGCGTGCGCCGTTGGGGGTGATGGTGGCGCATTTTACTGCAACTCCGTATTTTTTCGTGGCATAGGCGGACTCAAAGGTAACCTTATCGTCTGTCTCATTCCGGTATTCCAGTCCCAAATCATAGTATTCCGTCTTTAAATCAATGAAGGGGAGCAACAGTTCATCCTTAATAATCTTCCAAAGGATTCTTGTCATTTCGTCCCCGTCCATCTCCACCAGAGGGGTGGTCATTTTGATTTTTTCCATGCGTTTCGTCCTCCATATTTCATTCCATTTTAACTCTCTCCCTATAGTTATAATACAATTTAAGGATTATTACAACCGTCTAATTCATGCAGGAGCCTAAAAAATACTCGTATTTTTGTCAATTCTGTAGTATAATGTCAGTTACAAAATATTTACAAAGAAAAAAGCCTGCCGTTTTCGTGGCCTGCTTTTTAAGAAAAAGGAGAAATTTATGGAAAATTATAATGCACCCACACCCCAAAATAAGCTTAAGTTTCCTTTTGCAGCTATTTTCTTTCTACTGCAGGCGGCAAACATTTTATGGTATCTTCTTCGGAATATGATAGAATTATCATACAGCTCTTACGCTTCTATACAAATTTTGACTCGAATTACTGTTATAGTTATCTACGTTTATGTGGCAGTCGCCCTCCTTTTCAGGAAGCGCGGAGGCCTGCTTATCAGTGCAGTCCTGGCGCTGTTTGCCATTCCTGTCATTGATATTATCCGATACTTATGGATTTCCCTTGCCAACGATTTCACGGATTCCGCAGAGCTTCTTAAAATGGCTGTTGGAGCTCTTCCGTACCTGCTTCTGGTCGTTCTGGTTCTGTATTGTAACAGTAAAAAGGATGCTGCTATGGGGGCGTTGGCCAACCTATGGTTTATCCCCGGAGTGATTGCAATCCTGCATTTTCTGACGCAGAACCGTGGGTTACTGGCCTTTTTGAGATACAGAACCATCGCTCTGGAATTTATTCGGTTTTACATAATACCAGGTGTCTTAGAGGTTGTTGGGATTTTTTTACTGGGCTACTGGATTTCATACATTTATTCTGCGGACAAAAAAACTGTAAGGCCTGTATATTATAATTATAATTACAATGCCACGCCCATCCCGCCCACCCCCAGCCAACCAATGTCCGGTCAAAGCACATCGGCACAGCATAGATTCTGCGGGGCTTGCGGAGCGCCGGTTGCCCCTCAAAATGCCTTCTGCCCTGCCTGTGGAAGTAATCTTTCCCAGCAGATGAATGGTTAGTGCAGAATGCCTTTGAGCAATGCAAAATACTCCTTCGCAGTATGTTAGGTATACGCGAAAAGGGAGGACGGTTCGAGCCGTCCTCCTTTTTAAGCCTTATACTCCGGTCCTTATATCCAGACCAGAATATACCGATAATATAACCTCTGATACCATTTCATCCGCTCCGTCTCGTGAGCCTTTACCCGGTGGTATATCATGACCAGATATTGCAGCTGTCCCTCCGTCAGCGGCTCCCTGCCATATCTGGCCACCCGGGCAATCTCGATGAACTCTGTAAATTCCTCTTCCCCGAAATATTCTATGGCCGCTTCCGTGTCCTTTGCAAACAGCCCTTCATCCTCTGTACCCCGAAAAGCGATTCCTGCCAGGGTGAGAAGCCGGAAGGTCTCTGATACGATGGCCTGGGAAGCCACACGCTGATCTGTAGCTGCCAGGCGTGCTTCCCTGCGTTTTTTAAGGTATTTCGCCCGCAGGAGAATCAATGCAAGCAGACAGCCTGTTACCAGGAAAATTTTTAGAATCACGAACAGTACAGGCCATATTCGCTGGAAGAAGCTTTCCTTCTGTCTGTGAGTCCTGGCTTCTTCTTCCGGCGACGTCGCCTGCTCCTTGGTGGTTTCCTCCGAATCTGGCTGCTCCTCTTCCTTTGGCTCTTCCGATGGCTTTGGCTCCTCTTTTTCCGGCCTCTCTGGCCTTTCCTTTGGTCTCTCTGGAGTGCTCTCCGGCTGGATGGATTCCACAATTTCCTCCACGGTTTCCTCCCCACCGTTTTCCGTAAGCTGCGTATAATAATCTCCCGGCGTCACTTCCAGGGGCATCCAGGAATAATACATCCCAAAAATCTCCACCCAGGCGTGGGCATTTTTTTCAGTAAGGATTACCGTCT
>CAPNGW010000216.1 GCA_948665105.1 uncultured Lachnospiraceae bacterium | reverse complement strand
CCCATGCTGCCCCACGTGCTTTCCAACGGTATCTGCTCCCTGAACGCGGGGGAGGACCGGCTGGCTTTAAGTTGCATCATGACCATCGACGGCAAGGGAAACGTCGTTGACCACACTATTGCGGAGGCGGTTATTCGTGTTGATAAGCGCATGAGCTACACCAGCGTGCGGAAAATTCTGGCTGACCAGGATGAGGCGGAGCGGACAGAGTACCGGGAGCTGGTGCCCATGTTTGAGCGGATGGAAAGCTTAGCCGCCATATTGCGGGAGAAGCGAAGAACCAGAGGCTCCATCGACTTTGATTTTCCGGAGACAAAGATGCTTCTGGATGAGAATGGAAAGCCTGTGGACATCAAGCCCTATGAGCGGAATGTGGCCACGAAAATCATTGAGGATTTTATGCTGATTGCCAATGAGACCGTGGCTCAGGATTACTTCTGGCAGGAGCTTCCCTTTGTGTACCGGAGCCATGACAACCCGGACCCGGAGAAAATTCAGAAGCTGTCAACCTTTATCAATAACTTCGGCTATTCCATTCGTATGGGCCAGGATGAAATCCATCCCAAGGAGCTTCAGAAGCTTCTTACAAGGATTGAGGATTCCCCGGAGGAGGCGCTTATAAGCCGGCTGACCCTGCGCTCCATGAAGCAGGCCAAGTACACCACCGTAAGCGACGGCCATTTCGGACTGGCCACCCGGTATTACTGCCATTTCACCTCACCCATCCGCCGGTATCCTGATTTGCAGATTCACCGGATTATCAAGGAGAATCTTAAGGGAAGGATGAATGAGGAGCGCATTGCCCACTATGAGCATATTCTGCCCAAGGTGGCATCACAGAGCAGTGAATTGGAGCGGCGGGCCGACGAGGCGGAACGGGAGACGGAGAAGCTTAAGAAGGTGGAATATATGGCGGCTCACATCGGAGAAGAATTTGACGGTGTGATTTCCGGTATTACCAACTGGGGTATTTATGTGGAGCTTCCCAATACCATTGAGGGCATGGTGCATGTGTCCAAGCTTCCGGGTGACTATTTCGAATACCGGGAAGCAACCTACGAAATGGTGGGTGAGACCACAGGCATTTGCTACAAGCTGGGACAGAAGGTGCGGATTCGTGTGGAGGATACGGACCGGTTCATGCGGACCATCGATTTTTTGTTTGTGAAGGAGGAGGAAGATGGGGAAGGACAGTATCAAGCTCATCGCCAACAATAAGAAGGCTTACCACGACTATTTTATAGAGGATACCTACGAGGCGGGCATCAGCCTTGCAGGCACTGAAGTGAAATCTCTGCGGATGGGAAAATGCAGTGTAAAGGAGTCTTTTATCAAGATTGAAAAAGGGGAAATGCTTGTGTACGGCATGCACATCAGCCCCTACGAAAAGGGAAACATTTTCAATAAAGACCCATTGCGGCCCAGAAAGCTTTTGCTTCACAAGTATGAAATTAATAAAATGGCCGGGAAGATGGCGGAGAAGGGCTATACCATCGTACCCCTTAAGGTCTATTTCAAAGGCAGCCTTGTGAAGGTGGAGGTTGGCCTTGCCAAGGGTAAGAAGCTCTACGACAAAAGGCAGGACATGGCCAAAAAGGACGCCAAGCGGGAGATGGAGCGGGAGTTCAAGAGCAGGAATCAGGAGTAAACCTTCTTTATAAAATGTCCGTCGGAATCTTTGCAATGAAAAAAGACTGGAAAATCATTGATTTTCCGGTCTTTTTGAGTGGAGCTGAGGGGAATCGAACCCCTGTCCAAAAAACCTTTCATTGTACTTCTACTATCATAGTCTGTTCTTTGTCATTCCCTCCATCCGACGGAAGCAGACATCCTGCGGACTTTGGTAGCTTCATAATACGTACATATGGGCAAAGCTTAGCATATGCCGTTTCTCACATAGTCGAAGCCGGGTTCTTAAACTGTGAGTGGTCTAAGGCCGACTGCTGCAACTAGGCAGCGATTGCTAAATTGTCTTCAGCGTTTATATTTAGATTTGCATTTAACGCATGGCTGCGGATAGCTTCTCCAACTTCCGATTCCCTGTCGAAACCAGTACAACCCCTTAAGCTGCTGGTCCACATAGAAATGAAAATGTGGTTATTTTTATTATACTCCTATATTTTGATTTGTCAACAAAAACATCCTCGTATAATAGCGGTAGCGGATTTTGGCGGGATTCACGCATTAACTTGACAGCAACACGAGGTATGGTATAATTTATTAAAACATGAAATTATATTGAGTGGGAGTGTAACATAATGAAAAAGGTTCGGGATTTTCTGAAAGTGCCTGCAGATATTTGTGCGGAATTTTGGCTGGAGGCTCTGCATAAAAATAATATTTCCCTATTTGTAATCAGCATCCTTATTTTGATTGCCGAGTCTTACAATATGGCCCGGGTGCTGTTTTGGTCCAATTCCGGACTGGAAACTCTCAATAACCGGATTTATTTTGGTATGTACAGTATACTTTTTGCTATTGCAGTACTCTGGCATCTGTTTCGGACATTCCTGCGGCGAGCCTCAAAACAGATGCAGTGGTGGATTCAGTACAGTATTATTTTTTTGATGTTTCTGTGGCATGTGCTGTTGAATGTCCGCGACCTGACCAAGGATCCCAGGGGAGGAACAACGGTTTACGTTACTGCGGTTTTGGCCTTGGGAATATTTTTTCAAATGTCAAGTGCATTTAGCATAATTATTTTTGGATGCGGGTATGCCCTGTTTTTCATTCTGGTAAATCCTATTCTGAATCCCGGAGCCATGATTAATTTGACGATTACAACGGCAGTTGCTCTGTCTGTATCGATGACCAGAAATTACCATGCAGTGGAGCGCCTTAAGCAACGTAAGGAAATTAATGAGATGAATGCCAGACTGAAAGAGCTTGCGCAGCGGGATCTGCTGACGGGGATTTTGAATAAGATTGCGCTGGAGCGCCGGGCAGAGCATTATCTTGACCGGGTGGAGGAAACAGGAACAGTGGCACTTCTGATTTTTGATCTGGATAATTTCAAGGACATTAACGATAGCTTCGGGCATCCCTGCGGCGATTATGTGTTAAGAGAGACAGCCATAAAGCTGAAAACTGTCTTTCACAGTGGTGGGGAGATTGGAAGAATCGGCGGAGATGAATTTGCCGTGGTTCTGTCCGGGGAAGATGTGACGCATGCAAAAAGGATGGGTGAGCAGATGCTGCCGGAAATTTCCAATATTCGCTGGCAGAACAAGCCGGTGGGAGCATCCTTAAGCATTGGGATTTGCTTGTGCAGCAAACCGGGTGTAAGCTATGCGCAGCTTTACAAGGAAGCTGATGGGGCGCTCTATGAGGCAAAAAACAGCGGAAAGGGGCGCTGCTGTGTTTGCAGCCTGACGGATAGATGAAAGATGTGCCATTAACAAGGGAGAGGTGGCTATGAATGAGGTTTACCGCCAGGAAAAGAAATATTTTATGACCGTGGTGGACGGGCAACGGTTAAATGCTCTTCTTCGACAGGTGATGATACCGGACGTTCACAACGGCGCTTCGGGCTACCCCATCCGTTCCCTGTACTTCGATACTCCGGATGATACGGATTTTTTTGAGAAGGAAGAAGGGGTGGAGATGAGACGAAAAATAAGGCTGCGCTGCTACAGCCCCGATGCAAGCTTTGCCATGCTGGAGATGAAACAGAAGCAGGGCATGTACCAGAAAAAGCGCTCCCTGCGGCTGGACAGGCAGGATGCCAAACGCCTGATTCTGGGGGATTATTCGCCCCTGCTCCGCCAGGAAGAGCCCTTTGCGGCGGAATGCTACGGACTTATGCACCGTCTGTGCTACCGGCCCAAAACAGTGGTGGAGTATCAGCGTATTGCCTACATTGCCAAAGAAAATCGTATCCGGGTGACATTAGACCAACGCATTGTGGCCAATGAGGCGAATTTTGATATTTTTTGCCCCAACCTGCCCATGTATCCGGTTCTGGACCCTTTTAATCTGGTACTTGAGGTAAAATACAACGGATTTTTGTTAAGCTATATTAAACAGCTGATTGATACGGCAGACCGCTCAAAGCTGTCGGTGAGTAAGTACTGCCTGGCCAGAAGCGTGGGAATACACTGATTAAGGAGTCTTAATTTATATATATGAGAGGATGTTATAGGATATGAAGCAGTATCTGGCAGAAATGTTTTCGGCTGCGGGGGATTTGTCTCCCGAAACGATTATGCTCCGTTTACTGGCTGCGGCGGTAATCGGCGGTTGTATTTATCTGTCCTACCGTTTGTCCCATGTGGGCAGTCTGTACAGTCAGAAATTTAATGTTTCCCTGGTGGCACTTGCGGTAATCACCACCACTGTTATGATTGTTATCGGTAATAATATCGCGTTGTCCCTGGGGATGGTGGGCGCATTGTCCATTGTGCGTTTCCGTACTGCCATCAAGGATTCCAGGGATACGGTGTATATCTTCTGGAGCATTGTGGTGGGTATTTGCTGCGGAGCAGGGGACTACTGGGTGGCCTCCATCGGCAGTGGTGTTACCTTTGTGGTGCTTCTGCTGTTTGGGCATATCCGCAACGACAGCCGGGTACTGATTATTATAAGGGCCGCCCGGGTCAACGAGGGCCAGATTGAAGCGCTGATTTTCCAGCACTTTTCCCGACGGGCAGTGCTGCGGGCCAGGAATACCACCAAGGACAGCGTGGAATTTATCTTTGAGCTGACCAAAAAGATGGTGGACGCGGAGCGAAGGTCTGGAAAAAATCTCACGGATGAGCTGTATGCCATCGGTGAAATTGAGTATTTTAATACGGTGACACAGAATGACGATATCAGCAGCTGACGGGCTTTGAAGGGAGGGATGGCCATGC
>CAPNGW010000215.1 GCA_948665105.1 uncultured Lachnospiraceae bacterium | reverse complement strand
CGCAGCGACCGAGGAAAACCAAAGGTTTTTCGAGGCCTCTGGTCGATGGAGTGAGAGGCCACAGCAAGACAGAGGAAAATGGACATAAACACAGATGGTCATGCTCGCATGAGCAGATGTGTTTAGAGACATTTAACGAGCGCAGCGACCGAGGAAAACCACAGGTTTTCCGAGGCCTCTGACCGATGAAGCGGGAAGCCGCAGACCGAGGAAAACCACAGGTTTTTCCGAGGCCTCTGTCCGGCACAATGAGGGGATATAAATCATGAATGAAAAAGCCTTACGTACATTAGAATATAATAAAATCATTACACTATTGACAGAGCATGCCAGCAGCCAATCCGGGAAAGAGATGTGCAAGAAATTAATGCCCTCCACGGACCTTGCGGCCATTGGGCTGGCACAGCAACAGACAGCGGATGCCCTGACACGTATTTTTAAAAAGGGCTCTCTTTCCTTTGCCGGGAACCATGATATGGGTGCCTCCATCAAGCGTCTGGAGATTGGGGGGACGCTGGGCATTGAGGAATTTTTGCGGCTTTGCTCCCTTCTGGAGGTGGCAAAGCGGGCAAAAGCCTATTCCCGCAGAGAACGAGAGGATGAAAGGGAGGATTCCCTGGATGAATATTTTGCCCGGATTGAGCCCTTGACACCTCTCCACGAGGAAATCCGGCGCTGCATTGTGTCGGAGGATGAAATTGCGGACGAAGCCAGTGCCAATCTTCGGAACATCCGTCGCTCCATTCGCTCCACCAATGATAAAATCCGTTCCCAGATGAATTCCATGTTGAACGGTTCCGCCCGGACCCACTTGCAGGACGCTGTGATTACCATGCGCAACGGGCGATATTGCCTGCCTGTGAAGGCGGAGTCCAAAGGGCAGGTACCGGGCATGATTCATGACCAGTCCTCCACCGGCTCCACCGTATTTATTGAGCCCATGGCAGTAGTAAAATTAAATAACGATTTAAAAGAACTGTTTATCAAAGAGCAGGAGGAGATTGAGGTCATTTTGGCCAATCTCAGCACCAGGGCCGCAGAGGATGTTTTCGCCATCCGGGACAATCATGAGATTTTGACAAATCTTGATTTTATTTTTGCAAAAGCGTCTCTGGCAAAGAGCTATAACGGAACAGCCCCCATATTTAATACGGAGGGAAGAATACGCATCCGCAAGGGACGCCATCCCCTCTTGGAGCCTCAAAAGGTGGTTCCCATCGACCTTCATCTGGGGGAAGATTTTCACCTTTTGATTGTCACTGGTCCCAATACGGGAGGAAAGACGGTTTCCTTAAAAACCGTGGGGCTTTTTACTCTGATGGGCCAGGCAGGCCTCCATATTCCTGCCGGCGACCGGTCCCAGCTTGCCGTTTTTGACAATGTATACGCGGATATCGGAGATGAGCAGAGTATCGAGCAGAGCCTTAGTACCTTTTCTTCTCACATGACCAACATTATTTCCATACTGGAGCAGGTATCCTACAACTCCCTGGTGTTATTTGACGAGCTGTGTGCCGGTACGGACCCCACCGAGGGCGCCGCTTTAGCCATCTCCATTTTAAATCGTCTCCGGGAAATGGGCGTGCGCACCATGGCCACCACCCACTACAGTGAGTTGAAGGTATTCGCCCTGTCCACTCCCGGTGTGGAAAACGCCTGCTGCGAATTTTCCGTGGAGACCTTAAGTCCCACCTATCGGCTCCTGGTTGGTGTCCCAGGCAAGAGCAACGCCTTTGCCATTTCCGGCAAGCTGGGACTGGGACAGGATATCATTGCAGATGCCAGAAGCCGCATGGATGCCCAGGATGAAAGCTTTGAGGACTTGATATCCGACCTGGAAGCCAATCGGGTGACCATGGAGCAGGAAAAGCTGGAAATCAGGCAGTACAAATCGGAAATTGAGGATTTAAAGAAAAAATTAGAGCAAAAGCAGGAACGGCTGGACAGCCAGCGGGAGAAAATTCTTCTCAAAGCCAACGAGGAGGCCCACGCCATCCTAAGGGAGGCCAAGGAAGTGGCAGATGCCACCATCCGGAATTTCCACAAATTCGGCAAAGCCAACGTTTCCACAAAGGAGATGGAACAGGAGCGGGACCGTCTGCGGGAGAAAATGGACAAAACCGGAAAGGCCATGGCCATCAAGCAAAATGAAGCCTCCGGAAATCACAAGGTTCCCAAAAATCTGCTTATCGGGGATTCCGTAAAGGTGCTCAGCATGAATTTGAAGGGCACGGTGCACACTCTTCCAAATGACAAGGGCGACCTGTATGTTCAAATGGGCATTCTGCGCTCCCTGGTGAACATTAAGGACCTGATGCTTCTGGAGGAAGCTCCCACCCCAGGAAGCAAGCAGAAGCATACGGGGGCCGGGAAATTAAAAATGAGCAAGTCCCTAAGTGTATCCACTGAAATTAATTTAATTGGCAAGACCACCGACGAGGCCATTTCTCTTCTGGACAAATATCTGGATGACGCTTATCTGGCCCACATGCCTTCCGTGCGTATCGTCCACGGCAAGGGCACCGGTGCTCTTCGCAGTGCCGTTCACGGACATTTAAAACGTTTAAAATACGTAAAATCCTTCCGCCTGGGAGAGTTTGGCGAAGGGGATTCCGGCGTTACCATAGCAGAATTTAAGTGATAGCAATATCGGCAGAATCACACATTTTTCAAGATTTCCCCAAGGAGGAGAAAAACCATGGTAGCAAAACAGAAAATTCTCATTGTAGATGACGATGTAAATATTGCAGAACTGATTTCCCTGTACCTGACAAAGGAATGCTACGACACCCGGATGGTCCATGACGGGGAAGAGGCTTTAAAGGTCTTCGCCCAATACCAGCCCAACCTGATTTTGCTGGATCTGATGCTCCCGGGCATTGACGGATATCAGGTCTGCCGGGAAATCCGCACCAAGTCCAATGTACCCATCATTATGCTCTCCGCCAAAGGAGAGATTTTCGACAAGGTATTGGGACTGGAGCTGGGAGCCGACGATTACATGATAAAGCCCTTTGATTCCAAAGAGCTGGTGGCCCGGGCAAAAGCAGTGCTGCGGCGTTACCAGCCTGTGAAGCAGGAGGCTGCCTCGCCGGACATCAAGTGTGTGGAATACCCGGACTTGGTTATCAATCAGACCAATTATTCCGTTGTGTATTGTGGCAGCACCATCGACATGCCCCCCAAGGAGCTGGAACTGTTGTATTTTCTCGCCTCCTCTCCCAACCAGGTATTTACCAGAGAGCAACTTCTGGACCATATCTGGGGCTATGAGTACATCGGCGACACCCGGACGGTGGACGTTCACGTCAAGCGTCTCCGGGAAAAAATTAAGGACCACGATTCCTGGAGCCTGGCGACGGTCTGGGGCATCGGTTACAAATTTGAGGTGAAAAAGTGAAGCATACCCTTTATCTGAAATTCCTGCTGGGCTATGTGGCTTTTGCAGTCCTTGGTTTTCTCATTGTCACTACCTTTACTTCCCGCAGGACCTACCAGTACATGCAGGAGCAGGATGCAGACAATCTCTACCGGGAAGCCAAAACCATTGCTTCCAGCTATGCCCTGAACTACTATCGGGATACTCTGACCCTTTTAGACGTCCAGGAGCATCTTTTTGCCATCGACACCTATCTAAACGCTCCCATCTGGGTGGTGGATCCCCGGGGAAAGCTGCTCATCAACTCCCGGGCACAGACCACCGGCTCCTCCCTTACGTCCATTGAAGGGTTCAACATTACCAGTTTCGGCACCCGCTATTATCAGACGGGCACATTTTTTAATACTTTGAGTCAGGAATCTCTGACCGTGTATGCCCCTATTATTATCAACTATAAGGTCCAGGGGTACGTGCTGATACATAAGCCCATGTCTCAGGTGACAAGCTACGGCGACGGGTTTATCAATATTTCCTACTTGTCCATGGCCCTGATTTTCCTGTGCTCTCTGGTGATTCTGGCAGTTTTTATGGGAGCAGTATACCTTCCCATCCGGAAGATTGCCCGGACTGCCAAGTCCTATGCCGAGGGCAATTTTGAGAACCGGATTCAGCTTCACGCCGGTGGTGAGCTGGGCTACATGGCAGCTTCCTTAAACTATATGGCTTCCGAGCTGAGCTCTCTGGAAAAGGACCAGCGCAAATTCATTGCCAACGTATCCCATGACTTCCGCTCGCCTCTGACCTCCATCAAGGGCTACATTGAAGCCATCATGGACGGAACCATCCCCTATGAAATGCAGGATAAATACTTAAACATTATTCTGGTGGAGACAGAACGTTTGAATAAGCTGACCCAGAGTATGCTGGAGTTAAACAAATATGGTTCTCATGGGGCTATTTTGGATGTGAGTCGGTTCGATATCAACAATATCATCAAAATGACGGTCCAGTCCTTTGAGGGCACCTGCACCAGGAAGAAAATCTCCTTCGAGTTGATTCTCACCGGAGAAAAGCTGTTTGTAAATGCGGATATGAGCAAGATTCAGCAGGTGCTCTACAATCTCATTGACAATGCCATTAAGTTCAGCAACAGCGGGTCTGTGATTACCATAGAGACTACAGAGCGCAATGATAAGGTGTTTCTTTCCGTGAAGGATACCGGAGTGGGAATTCCCAGAGAGAGCCTGAAAAAAATCTGGGAGCGGTTTTATAAGACTGATTCGTCAAGAGGCAAGGACAAGAAGGGAACCGGATTGGGACTTGCCATTGTAAAGGAGATTATTCAGGCACATGGAGAGAATATTAATGTAATCAGTACAGAAGGCGTGGGGACAGAGTTTATCTTCACGTTGCCGGTGGCGGGGGAATAGCTCCCACCGAGCCCTCTGGCAGGATGCCCGGAAGGAGTTACAGCCCGGC
>CAPNGW010000214.1 GCA_948665105.1 uncultured Lachnospiraceae bacterium | reverse complement strand
GCATTACCACCGGGCAGTGGGGAAATGCAGGAAGCAACGATTTTGGCTTTACCAATGCCCACAGAGGAAACGGCGACACCCGTGTATACACCGTATTTAATACCACACAATATGATAGAAGGGAGCTGGCGGTTGTCACCCTTTGGGACTGGGAGTACCCAGAGGAGGAGATTTCCGTTCTCAACAAGGACATGGAGGAGCTTCCCATGCAGATTCTGGAGAAGGGGACCCACTATTGGCAACACCATTATATTAAAGTGGCCTTCCCTGCCACAGTGCCGGCCTTCGGATATGACACCTACTGCATCAAGAGAAAACCCCTGGCCTCTGAAATTCTGCCGCCTTTCACAGACCCGCGTGTACACCGGATGCAGGATGGCCTTATTGTTCTTGAAAATGATGAGATCTGCGGTAAATTTGACTCCGAGACCATGAAGCTGGTCTCCCTGGTAAATAAGAGGACCGGGGAAGAGTTCTTAAAGGAGCCGGCAGGATACTTCCGCTTTGTGGACGAGGATGATGTAAATGGTATGACGGCCTGGATTGTGGGCGGCTATACAAAGGTTACTGACATAAACGGAACTGTTCCGGTGCGTGTGACCCAGAGACAGCAGGAGGGTCTGCGCAAATGGCTGACTTATGAGATGAAATTCCGGGAGTCCACTTTCAACGTAAAAATCATTCTGGATGAGGGCAGCAGGATGTTCCGGTTTGAGGTGACTGTGGACTGGCATGAAATCGGAAGAAAGGGCGCAGCCATCCCACAGCTTCAGTTCTATGCCCCGGTGGGATATGAGGTAAAGAATTATCTATACGATATTCCTGCAGGCAGCAAGGAGCGGGGAGAGCTTGGACACGATGTTCCCGGCATTTACTTCCAGGCAGCGGTGCCCACAGAGGACAGAGGCTTGATGATGCTGACCAGCAACTGCAAGTACGGCTACAGAGGCGCCAGCCAGGCAATGACCATGGACCTTATTAGAGGTGCGTACGATCCTGACCCCTATCCGGAGCTGGGCATCCATGTGATGAATTTAGGCCTGGGCATCCAGGAAAAGGCAGAGTGGGGAAGACTTCTGGAAGCAGGATATCTATTCTCTCATTTACTGTATCCCTATTCCAATACCATTCATAAGGGTGAGGCGGCAGCAGAGCACAGCTTCTTAAAGGTTGAGGGTAATGTAAAGGTTGCCGCTTGGAAGCTGGGTGAGGAGGATGAGTCCTGGGTTGTCAGACTGTATCACAGCCAAGGCTCCCCGGAGCAGGTAACGCTCACCGCAGACAGAGCCGTTTTACGGGCGGAGCTTACAGACCTTCTGGAGCGTCCACTAAGTGAGGGAGCTGTAACTATCAATTCAGAGGGCGGCGTACAGCTTGAGATTCCGGCCAGCAGTATCCGAACAGTGAAACTGGCCTTTTAAAGGAGGTACTTGACATGCTAAGCAGAGAACTGGTAAACCAGACTCTTGACGGAAAGAATACCGGTGGGAATGCCTTTTGGGTGGGGCACCCCACCGATGAGGCGAAAGAGATATACTATCAGGCGGTAGGCATAAAGGAGCAGGAAGCCACAGAGCAGGAAATTCAAAATGATATCGCCAGCAAGAAAAAGAACTATACGAAAAAGTCGGGAAAGCCGGAAACGGATTTCAACCTGAAAATCGGCTCCGACATGACTTGGATTAGCCCGGAGCTGGATATGGGAGCCTGGAAGCATCCTGAAGGGAAGCCCATGTGGGATTGCTTTACCGAGGAGCATAAAAGCTTAAACAGTGGCTGTATCTTCGCGGAATGTGAGGATGTGGACGAGATTGAGCGTTTTCCATGGCCCAATCCGGATTACCTGGACTTTACCAAGAGCCTTGAGGATACCAAATACGCCTATGACAAGGGGCTGGCTGTATTTGGCGGGATGTGGAATCCCTTCTTCCATGTGATGTGTGATTTCTTCGGGATGGAGAATTATTTTATCAAGATGTACACGGACCCGGAGGTAATCCATGCAGCTACCAGGAAGATTGTTGATTTCTATCTGGTGACCAACGGACGGTATCTGGATGTGGCAGCCCCGTACTTAAGTGCGGCATTTTTCGGAAATGACCTGGGAAGCCAGTTAAGCCTCTTAATCAGTCCCGAGAGCTTTGATGAATTCATCCTTCCCTATATGCAGGAGCTTATTGACCAGATTAAGGGCAAGGGCCTGAAGGTGGCCATGCATTCCTGCGGAGCCATTGATATGATTATCCCCAGGCTTCTGGATGCAGGTGTGGATATCCTTCATCCTCTGCAGGCCAAGGCCGTGGGCATGGATGCGGACAGCCTGGCGAAAAAATATGGCGGGAAGGTAACCTTCTTAGGCGGCGTGGATACCCAGCAGCTTCTGCCCTTCGGAACACCGGATCAGGTGAGGGATGAGGTAAGAAGGCTGAGGGAGCTCTTTAAGGGCGACTTTATTGTCTCACCCAGCCACGAGGCGCTTTTGCCCAATGTGCCCTTCGAGAACGTAATGGCCATGAGTGAGGCGGCCAAGGAGTAGGAAGGGAAGCCTGTTGTAAGTGAAATATAAGTAAGAGAGAAAGGCCGTGCATGATGCATGGCCTTTTATTCTATAGGAAACCTTGTTTCCCATAGAATAAAAATCCCTCCGGGAGGGATGCGCACTTCGCGGAGATGAAAGTAATTGCTTCGCAATACCGCTCGGGCGCGGAGAATCTCGCAAGGGAGATTCTTTATTCCATCTAGGAAACCTCTCCAAACTTTCTTTCTAAATTTTTATCCTGTATTGCCAGCACAACAAAAATAGTATACTATAAAAAGAAAACCCACAGAAAGAGGATATATAGAATGAATATTGTAGTATTAGCCGGAGGCTTAAGCACAGAGCGTGACGTGTCCTTCGTGACCGGAGACATGGTGGCCAAAGCCCTTCGCAATAAAGGCCACAACGTTATTTTATTGGATGTGTTCATGGGATACAGCGACAAACCCGAGGACCTTACCGGCATTTTTGAAAAATCTGAGGAAGCCAGTATTACCGTATCCGGGATTCCCACCACAGCCCCGGATTTGGAGGCTGTAAAAAGGAGTCGGAAGGATAAGTCCGACTGCTTTTTTGGTCCCAACATCATCGAAATCTGCCGGATGGCGGATATCGCCTTTATTGCCCTTCACGGAGCCAACGGAGAGGATGGGCGGATTCAGGCAGCCTTTGATTTGTTCGGCATCAAATATACCGGAACGGATTATTTAAGCAGTGCACTGGCCATGGACAAGGAACTGGCCAAGGGGCTGTTTCGGGCCAATCATATCCCCACGCCACGGGGCATTTCCATAAAGGGGAGCGCACGGGTCTCCTTTGCGGATACGGGATTAACCTTGCCCTGCGTGGTTAAGCCCTGCCGGGGCGGCTCCAGTGTGGGAGTGTCCATCGTTCACACCTCGGACGAATTTGAAAGGGCTCTGGAGGCGGCTTTTCAGCTTGAGGAGGAGGTTATCGTTGAGGATTACATCCAGGGCCGGGAATTTTCCGTGGGCGTTCTGGAGGGGAAGGCCCTTCCCGTCATCGAGATAGCTCCGGTGGAGGGCTTTTATGATTACAAAAATAAATACAAGGCCGGAAGCGCCGTGGAAACCTGCCCGGCGGATTTGCCGCCGGATATTTCCGGAAAAATGCAGGACTATGCCGAGGCCGTTGTGAAAGCTCTGGGTCTGGTCACATACTCCCGGATGGATTTTCTTATGAATAAAAGCAACGAAATATTCTGTCTGGAGGCCAACACCCTTCCGGGCATGACGCCCACCAGCTTACTGCCCCAGGAGGCCCAGGCTGTGGGGATGTCCTTTGAGGACCTCTGTGAAAGAATAGTGGAAATTTCCCTGGATAAATGGAAATAGCGCCAGGATTGTGGGAAGCGCGCCACGCTTCACCTTAATGGGAAGGAAGAATAAACGTGAAAAATTTAACTCTTTTAAATATTACCTCCGCCTGCGGCGGCCAGTACGTGGGTGAGGAATCCCGGAAAAGCGCTGAAATCCAGGGTGCAGTCACCGACAGCCGCCAGGTGGAGGAGGGCTTTTTGTTTGTGCCAATCAAAGGGGAGCGGGTGGACGGCCATGATTTTATCCCGTCAGTTTTCGAGAAGGGCGCGCTGGCTGCGTTGTCAGAGAAACCGCTTAATAACTGCCCGGGACCCTATATTCTGGTGGAATCCTGTTTACAGGCCCTTAAGGATATTGCGGCTTATTACCGCAGCCAGTTAACGATTCCCATTGTGGGCATTACCGGAAGCGTGGGCAAGACCAGCACCAAGGAGATGATTGCTTCAGTGCTCTCTGTCCGGTATAAGGTATTAAAAACAGCCGGGAATTTCAACAATGAAATAGGACTCCCTTTAACGATACTGCGGATTCGGGAGGAGCATGAAGCCGCCGTGGTGGAGATGGGTATCTCCGAGTTCGGTGAGATGCACCGCCTGTCTGCCATTGCCCGCCCGGATATCTGTGTGATTACCAACATCGGAACCTGCCATCTGGAAAATCTGGGGGACCGTGACGGTGTGCTGAAGGCCAAGACGGAGGTCTTTGACTTTCTGAAGCCGGGGGACACCGTGCTGTTAAACGGGGATGACGATAAGCTTAGAACCGTGACGGATGCTGCTGGAAATAAGCCTGTATTCTATGGCGTGGGTGATGTTCAGGGGAAGGAAAAGGGCACAGACGCGGACAGCATGATGCAAAAAGAGGATGGGGTTCACCTTGCCATTTCCATGGACAGCACGGAGAGCCTGGGGCTTAAGGGCACCCGGGCAAGCCTTCACACCCCCCAGGGAAGCATTGAGGTGGAGATACCCATTCCCGGCAGCCA
>CAPNGW010000213.1:2753-4870 GCA_948665105.1 uncultured Lachnospiraceae bacterium | reverse complement strand
CAAATTGCACAAACTGCATTTTGATTTGCGACTGTGGAGAAGCTTAGAACTTCTTAATGTTCCAGATAGTTTCAGCAATTCGACGGCACGGATGCCGACGAAAGCCCGATTTGAGCCTTGGACGGCTCATAGAGGGCGGTTGCGTCCGTAACTGATATGGTTGACAGGAACATTTAGAAGCTCTTAGCTTCGTAACCCGGAGCAAAGAAGAACGCAGTTTGCGCAATTTGCCAACAGCAATCTTTAAAAGCCCCTTTTGACACCCGAATCTTTTAATTAAACTATTTTACCATTATCCGCCTGGATTAGCAACCTGTGAAAAAAGTTTCTGATTCAAATGTAAGTATGGGGATAGAAAATATAAAAGCAGGATACAAGAGCAAGGACAATCCACAGGATTCCCAGCACATACACTGCCCACCTTCGGCAATGCTTCCTGGGACAATTTTTCCACTTGTCCATGGCAAGGTTTTCTGCCCCCAGCAAATACCCCCAGCCCACAGTTACAAAATACATAAAGGGCAGCAGCATTGGCATACTATAGCGGCCCTGGGGCTGAAAATCCACAAAGTAAGAGTGGGTCAGATTCAGTAAATTCGGAATTAAGGCAGCCAATATCATGGCCATGACCAAAAGCCGGTTTCTCCACTCTGCTTTTCTTTGACGAGCTGCATAACAGACAGATGCCACAAGCCCTGCCCCCATTATAATTACATACAATATATACATCCACATTTTCAGTGGAATGGACACATAGCCAAAGCAGCCGATAAAGCTAATGACCGTTAATTTCAGCCATTCCCGTGCAAATATCATCTCCCACAGGCTTTGCCCCAGCAGATAGGGCGTCTGGCGGTTGGAGGGCTTGATACTGTCTATAGCATACATTTGTGAGTAGCTCTCTGCCGTCGTCAATCCGAGAAAATCGCCGTCGTAGAGCATGTAATTGCGGATAAACCACCATCCGATTCCCAAAAGCACAATGACTGATATCAGAATTCCTTTTTTTAATAAATCCCAACGCTTTTCCTTATCCCTCCACTGGCAGGCCATTGTTCCCAGGAACAGAAAAATGCTGGCCAGGATAACACCGTAAGCGTTGTAGTAGGTCAGCGCGCACACGATAATGCCAATGGCCATCCATATGCAAGCAGGATATGACCATCCCGTATCTCTCCCCAGAACCCAGGCATAAAGAATCATGGACGTAGCCATCAAAGCCATAGCATCATTGTTCAAATAAGAAAATAAAAACAGACTCTGTGGAAGCATTGTAGCAAAAATAGTAAATAACCATTTAAGGGTTGATTTTTTCCAGATTCTTTCCCCCATCCTCAGGCAGAACCATCCCATGCCTACACCACAAAGAATATTTACCATGCGGGCTGCCATCAGCAAAACAAAAGGCTCTTTTGAAAACCAGGAGACGGCAGTCATAAACCAGGCTCCAAAAATCTGAGGTAAAATAGGCAAAAATGCATAGGAATAGCCCCACACCGCATCCCGGATAGACGGGTCTCCGCCATGAGGCAGTCCATGATGTTCATAAATATACTGACAAATCTGGTACCTCATAGATTCATCCGGCGAAGCATTTAAGGGTTGGATGACAGACCAGAAAAAGAGAAAAATTCCAAGGAAAAGCAGGAAAGTAAATTCCTTCTTCCCTTCTTGCTTATTCCTCATGGACACGCACCTCCGCAGCTGGGTCTGCAATGACCTTGTAACCGGCTTCCTTCATCCGGCTGCAGAGCTCCAGACTTTGAAGCCGGGGCGTTGGCTGTACCTCCGCGGCTGGATGCTTTGATGAATGACTACCATCCTGGGAAAGGAAGCACCCGTTGGTTCCAATCTCCTTCAATCCCGCCCCTTTTGCAACTGCCAGATGGAGGCTTAAGCCATCCACCTCCACAGGAAGATATGCCCGGCGGTAATAGCCCTTGAACTTCCTGGGGAGTCCTTCAAATCTAGGCTCCCAGCTTCCCTCCTTGTGCCAGTAGCCGCATTGAAGCACCCGGCTTCCTGAGATTACCTTACTTCCCACTATCCCCACACCGGGACGGGCGCAGCTGCCCACCAGTCTGGCAATGCTGCCTGGCCGTATTTTTTTTGCGGAT
>CAPNGW010000213.1:0-2718 GCA_948665105.1 uncultured Lachnospiraceae bacterium | reverse complement strand
AGGAAAAGTACATAGTCTGCCTGTTGGTATTGACTGTCCGAGAAAATGCAGCCCCAAAGGATATTTACCCTGCAGCCCGAAAGCTCCTGAGAAATGAAATCTTTCCATTTTTCACTGATTGGACAGGGCCGGATACCGTATCCGTCGGTTCCATTAGCCGCCTTCTTACTCTGCTTTTCCGCTTCTTTTTCAGGCTCTGCTTTTTCCCAGCAGCAGATTCCAAGGGTGGTTCCTTTTGGCACTTCATAAGCAGTCCGGTAAAAGCCCTGCTCCTGCTCCATGGTAACCGTACCCTTCAAACTGTTACGTGAGAGACTCGCTTCCACAGCGCGTTTCCCGGCCTCAAAGGCGTAGGGCTTGCTGTCAGTATTTCCGGCAGTGGAGCCCGTGTGCATACGCCAATGGTAAAGAATCTTCGGTATATGTTCAATTCTTTCCGCCAGCTCGCTTAACCGCAATACCAGGTCGAAATCCTGGGCTCCGTTGTAAGCACCGTCAAGGCCGCCTCCCTGCTTTAAAAGTTCCTTCTTTAGTACCAGA
The DNA here is from genome assembly GCA_948665105.1 of uncultured Lachnospiraceae bacterium. GTDB lineage: Bacteria > Bacillota > Clostridia > Lachnospirales > Lachnospiraceae > 14-2. Next base: position 2,178 of record CAPNGW010000213.1, on the reverse strand, counting down.
AAATGGCAGATATAATTATTCCCCAATAAAAGTTCCCGGTTAAAATCCAGCTTAAAGTGGGGATTCGTATGACAGTTTACATCTGTGAAAATCTTGTCCTCATCCGAATACAGCATGTCCGCCCCGGTGTCATTGATACGGGCTGCCATTTCATACAGCGCAGAAGGCGCCAGCAAATCATCATGGTCCAGAAGACCGATGTAGTCTCCCGCCGCCATGGCTATACCCTGATTCGTATTCTCGGAAATTCCGGCGTTTTTTTCTAATTTCTTGTATTTGATTCTGGATTCCCCAGGATAAAAGCTCTTAATTACAAGCTCCACCTGGCTGCTCTGACTGCCGTCGGCAATGCACAGCTCCCAGTTTTCGTAGGTCTGGGCGATGACTGAATCTATCATCTGACGCAAGAAAAGCTCCTCGGTCTCATAGGTGGGAACCACAACACTGATGAGGGGGGCATAAGAAAAATGCTGCCTTCTCTGGGCGTCCTGTTCCTGGACAGACGGAAAATAAGACTGGTACGTCCGGCTGTACTCCTGAAAGGGTGCAGATAATTTTTCCCTTACTTTATAGTACAAATCCACAGGAGCATACCGTTTGGATAAGGAGATTAATTTTTTCAGGTTTGTTTTGTTTATTCTTTGATTCATCTGTTTCCCCGCCTTTTTTAGTCTCGTCATCTTTCGTTTATCATATCAGGCTTTTTTCAGTAAACAGTTACGAAGAATCCGCTCGAACAGACAAATATCCGAAGCGGTATGCTCTGCCATAGAACATACCGCTCTCCCCAATTCATCCGTCAAACTCTTCCGAGTATTCCCGTAAATAAAAACCTCGTCCACTACAACTACACCAGAAATTTCTGTTTGTACTATTCTAACACTATCGGCAGGAATTGGCAACTAATTCCTGCTCAAGGGAAAAAGAATCTATTTTCCCTTCTCCCACAGCCCCGGATATTTCCGGGGCGGGCCTGCCACAATTTATCAGAAATAATAATCATATACCGGCATGTTATCCAGCTTCCATGTGTCTCCCTCTTTTACATAAGTAAAATAAAACTCCACATCACCGTCATACTCACCCAGTTCATCGGTCCAGTACTGGAGATAGGTTTCACTCAGCTGGGCTTCACCAATCAAATAAATGGTATCCCCATCGAATTCGCCATCCAGATAAATGGTCAGGGGCCCAAGCATAAGGGTCACAACTCCTTCATCCACGCCATCCCCTGTAATCTTCAAAAGGTCTTCATACTCATAAAGTGCGCCTTCGTTGGCTATCATATCCTCTGAGAAAAGGCTTTCTATGGTGGAGAAGTCCGCACCTGCCAGAGCACTATCCATAATGGCCACAAAATCAGCCTCCGCCTGAGCCATAACGCTCTTAACGGTTTCTGTGGAGGGACGCAGGCTCACATGGCTGTCCTCACATCCATAGTAATCCACATAGGTATTCCCACGGTAGGGCTCCATTCCCGGCCCTTCCACTTCCATCTGATAGGATCCTGTAAACAGATAGGGAATGGTAAGATACTGCCCGTATGCATCCTCAGTGACATCTGCGTCTGTCACCTCCACGCCATTGAGCTTCAGGGTGGCTCCCACGGGAATTTCAAAATGCACATCCTGGCTCCAGCTGTCGGAGTCGGTCACCTTCCACTCATCCCAGAACAGGAATTTCTTCTTGCCGGTCTTGACAAGGGTCAGATAATCGGTTTCCTCGCCGGCGCTTCCTTTGACCATGTATCGGATTACATAGCTTCCGGCGCTTCTGTCGTTGGTATCATAGTCCCCTGCTGCCCAGTTATTTTCCTTTTCCACCCGGACGGACTTATATTGCAGGGGCGTTTTGCTGTTGCCGGCGGTACTGACATTGACATACATCTGCTTCGTCAAAAGGTCGTTGTCGGGGAATTCACAATAATCATAAGCCTGTCCCCATTCATGGGCCATGACAGCCTTCCAGTACTTCAAGGCCACCGATTCCGGAGAAAATTTGTTATTGAGAGTCAAAACAATTCCCACAATCAGCCCTGCCGCCAGTAAGCATTCAAAAATCACTGCTATAAGGGCTTTGGGAACCGGCTTTTTCGGAGGCCGGGGAGGCTGATACTGCTGCTGAGGCTCCTGCTGATACGGTGGCTGGGGCACGAACTCCTGTTGATACGGTGGCTGG
>CAPNGW010000212.1 GCA_948665105.1 uncultured Lachnospiraceae bacterium | reverse complement strand
CCTCAGGCAAGCCGGCCCCAGTGTTCCGTAAATATCAATCTCCATATTCTCTGATTCCTCTTTTGCTGTACTAACGGTTACTCCGCCTCATCCTCCTCCGGCTCCACATAAGAGTAAGCATTGGAAATCTTGCAGTTCTCTGCCGTCAGCTCCACCGGCTCCCGATAGTAGGCGATTACCGGCGTATCCACCGCTATTTCTCCGTACAGCTCTGCTGCAACGTCCCCCGGGGCATTGACACAACCGTGGGAGCCGTCAGTCTTGTAGTATTCCTCTCCGAACCGGGTGCGCCAGGAAGCGTCATGGACACCCACGTTGTAGGCGAAGACAATAAAATACTCCACGTCCGACTCATAGTCCTCTCCCTTAAGCACCGCCGGACTCTGCTTGTAAACCACCTTAAACAGTCCATCGGGAGAGCCGTTTCCTTTGGCCACATTTCCCGTTACCACGTCGCTGTCCAGCACTAGCCGTCCCTCTTCATAGTACCACATGTGCTGGTTGGTATAGTCAATCTCCAGATAGGTGTCGCCGATATCCTCAAAGCCTTCCACCCGGGCGCGCTGGGAATATATCGGTTCCCGGGCCACCACCTGGCCGGACATAATGTCCTCCTTAATCTGTGCGGCCTCCTTCTCCTTGTTGATGACCCATCCGTAATCACCGCCACCGATTTGCACCGTGTCCCCCTGGGTAGTCTGAAATTCTCTGACATCCCCGTAGGTATTGTATTTGGATGCCAAATACTGAGCGTAGTCGGCAACCTTCTTCTCATTGAAGGTCACCGAGAAATCTTCGTTCACCTCAATCATCTCGAAAATGTCTTCTCCCTGGAGCTTCTCATCGTAATCCGAAATTTTGTATTGAATCACAGCACCGGTATACGCCTTCACCTTATCCAAAGCCTCCAGCAAAATGGGACTTTCCGCAGTCACCCCCGGCGCCACATAGTCTTCATCGGTGAGCGTTAGCTGGCCCTCTCCCTCCGTCACTGCTGCATTTACCTTCTCCGTCACCGCTTCCAGAATCATCTGATTTCCCAGGACTTCCGGAACCACCTCATAGCCGCTTTCTGACCGCTCTAAAAATGCATCCACCGGCATTGTGATATTTTCTTCCCGAAAGCCGGGAAGAGCCGCCACTGCCGCCGCCAGCTTGTCCGAATCAAACGTCATGGGTGTGGGCACATCCATCTGATTGGCTTTGAAAACCGATGGAATCCAGGCAAACATATTCTGATTCTCAAGTGCCTTCTCCAGGGAACCGTCAGGCACATAGCTGTTATCAATGTCCCTGCCTAAAATGTGGTATTTGGCTTCATCGCGTCCGTAAATCGTCAGAAGATAATCCCCCACGTCCCGGGCAATTTTCTCCTTGGCTTCCTCCACTGTCATTCCTCCCACTTTCAAGCCATTGATTTCCGTGTGGAAATAAAAATGGTTTCGAAAGTACAGGGAAAATGCAAAATATGTGATTGCCAGCAATACCAGCAGACCCCCGGCAATAATTAAAATCCATTTTAGCTTTGATTGTCTACGTCTATACATCATCTTACCTCCTGCCCTATCATCATATCACAACATATTGTCTATAATGGAATAATTTTTATATTTTTTTATTAACATTTGATTAAGGCGGAGACAATGCTTCCAAAGCGCCGGCTCTTACATTTCCCCGGGCTCCCCAGACTCTCCCTCCCCCACATTGTAGAGAGGAATCCCGTTGACTGCCACCCGGTCCTCAATGGCTATAATCAGACAGTTGCGCCCGTCCACCACCTTTGTCTCCAGCAGATGAGTGAATTCCGGTTTGACCTGTACGGTGATGTTTGGAGTCTTCACCTCAAAGCGGCGGGTGTCCACCACGTTGGCCGCCACCAGAGGCGTCTCCGTGGGCATCACTTTATCATAGACAGCCTCAAACTGTTCCAGCCGTTCCTGGGAGACTCCGCTCTCTGCAAATATCTGTCCCATGTCCCGCTTACTCAAGGTAAGGGGCTCCGGATTGTCCTTATTCTCCTGAATTTTCTCCTGCACCGTCTCCTGGATGCTCATAATAGTCTCATACTCCCGATTGTCACCAAGGGTCTCCTCAATCAGGGTCTGAAATACCTCCTTCTGGCTGCTGACAGGCAAAGGCGGTACGGCTCCCAGCATGGAATCCACAAATTCCTCGTGAAGCTGGTCGGCATTTTTCGTATAGTACAAAATACTGTGGATATCCGTGCTTCGGTCATTGAAGGTGGGAAACAAAAATCCGGTTTCCGGCATGTCCACAATCCAATCCCGGTTACAGTTTTTAAATAAATTGCTGTCCGCATGGTAGCTCAGCCCGGGCTTTGAGAGGTTCACCGGGCAAATGGAACACAAAAGATAAGAAAATACCTCATCGGAGGCGTCCTCCATAACAAGGCCGTCGCTGGTTTTGCCGGGAACGTCGTATGCGGTATGTATCAGCAGAATCAAATAGTTACCCACGCAGTAATAGTATTGGATGATTCTGTGATAAAATTCATCCAGCAGGGCATCATCCTTTAATTCGCTACTGCGAAGACGCAGTAAAAATTCCTGGGTGCCGCCTTCTGTCTCCTGGTCCAGGGGAAATTCCAGATTGATGAGGTTCCGGCCAAGGGTGCCAGAGAGGGTTTTCTTGAAAATCTCGTAATATTTGTAGGTATCTTCCTCCGAAAGGGAGTAAAAGGCTTCCTTGAAGGTGGTTATAATGTCCTTTTCATTGCCCACATAGCAGCCGCAAATGCGGGTGATGCAGCCGGTATCCTTGTTGTAGAGTTTTTTTAGTTCAGCAATTTCTTTTTTGGTCATTTGGCTTGTCTCCATTTACAAATCAGTGAATTTTGTTTATAATTTTATCTTAATTGGAAAAGAATGTAAACCGGGAATTGTATGACAGCAATTTAAAAGGAGGACGTTATTATGAATACAGCGCAGCAGTTGAAAACAGCTTTATTGAATATCAATCATAAGAGCTATCCGGCTTATAAGTCGGTGGCAGGAAATTATCGGTTTGAGGAGTATGTGCTGGGGATTGACCATGTGCAGGGAGATCCCTTTGCTTCGCCCTCCAAGGTGCACCTGGCCCTGGAGGGAAAGGTGGCCGGCTTCCCTGGGCACCTCTTTGATACGACTCCCAAGCGGATTGCCTTGCAGGATTATCTCACCAGACGTCTGGGCAGGGAGCTACACAAGGTCAGCGGCAAGGCAGGGGGCTCAGGAAAAAGCGGATTGATTTTTTTAAGCCAATGCGGGCAGGAAATTCTGGAGCGCTCCTGCTGTGAAATTAATCCCGAAAACGGGGATTTAATCATCCGGCTGGAAATTGGATTTCCGGCCAACGGGCGTTCCATTAATTCACCGGAGCTGATTAAAATCCTGTTTGACTTTCTTCCGGTCTGCGTCAGCAGAAGCCTCCTTTGCAGGCGTCTTCCCATGGAAGAGCTTCTGGCTGTGGAGGCCCTCTGTGAGGACCAGCAGTTTATCCGGCAGGAGTTAAAACGGCTCAGCCTGTCTGCCTTTGTGGCTAATGGCGCTGTTCTTCCCCGGATGTCCGGGATTTCCCAGCTTCCCTTGAAGCATGCGGTTGCCTTTGAATGCCCCCACTCCATGGAGGTGACCTTAACGCTTCCCCACCGCGGGAGCATCACCGGCATGGGAATTCCCAATGGGATTACGCTGATTGTGGGAGGAGGCTTTCATGGGAAATCCACCCTGCTGAACGCATTGGAGATGGGGGTCTATAACCACATCGCCGGGGACGGACGGGAATATGTGATTACGGACGAGAGCGCCTTTAAGCTTAGGGCGGAGGACTCTCGGTACATCAGCAATACGGACATCTCCCTTTTCATACGCAATCTTCCCGGGAAAAAGGACACGGTATCCTTCTCCACCCAGGATGCCAGCGGCAGCACCTCCCAGGCCGCCAATGTGGTGGAAGGCATGGAATCCGGCGCAAGGCTTTTCCTCATCGACGAGGACACCTCCGCCACCAACTTTATGATTCGGGACCAGCTGATGCAGAGCGTGATTGCCGATAAAGAGGAGCCCATTACACCTTTTATCAGCAGGGTACAGGCATTGTATGAGGAATCCGGGATTTCCTCCGTGATTGTTGCCGGAAGCTCCGGAGCTTATTTCCATGTGGCGGATACAGTGATTCAGATGAAGGATTATATCCCCTATGACATTACAGAGAAAGCAAAAACAGTGGCCAGGGACTTTCCGGCCCTGCATACGGAGGGGCTTACCTATGAGCTTCCCACCTTCCAGCGCTGCCCTCTGGCTTCCGGAAATCTTCGGGACAATGACCGAACCAAGATGAAGGTGCTTGGAAAGGACAGTATCCAGATTAACCGCACCACTGTGGATTTGCGGTATCTGGAACAGTTATCGGACACAGAGCAGCTCTCCGGTCTGGCTTATCTTCTGACCTACGGTGCCAAGCATTACCTGAGAAAAGGAAGAACCCTTACAGAGATTGTGGATTTGCTGGAGCGGCAGATGGAGCAGAAGGGACTGGCATCACTGACGGATGCCCCGTACCTTGCCTCCAATCTGGCCAGACCCCGGCGGCAGGAGATATTCGCCTGCTTTAACCGGTGCAGGGATTTAGTTTTCTGAATCCAGTATCATCTGGACACCCCCATAAATACCTGCATCATTTCCCAGAGTGGCCAGCGTAAAGCCAGCCTCCTTGCAGGAGCTGAAGGCTTCCCGTCTGTAAACCTTCTGTATCACGTCCAGGAGGGGCTGTCCTGCTTTGGACACTCCTCCACCAATGACAAATACCTCCGGGTCCACCACGCTTGCAACCCGGCTTAAGCCCCGGCCCAGCACGGTGGCAAATTCCTCCACAATCCTTGC
>CAPNGW010000211.1 GCA_948665105.1 uncultured Lachnospiraceae bacterium | reverse complement strand
CTTCGGGGAGCGGGTTGCCATGAACTCCCCCATCCAGGGAACGGCGGCGGACATTATTAAAATTGCCATGGTGCGGGTGAACGAATCACTGAAGAAGAGAAATATGCGCTCACGGCTGATTTTGCAGGTCCATGATGAGCTGCTCATTGAGGCGGACAAGGAGGAGCTTAAGGAGGTAGAAGAGATTCTTAAGCATGAGATGGAATCGGCAGCCCATTTGAAGGTGGCCCTTGAAATCGATATGAACACCGGAGAAAACTGGTACGACGCCCATTAACGAGGTAAAAGTTATGAAAATAATCGGAATCACCGGAGGAGCAGGCGCAGGTAAGAGCGCAATCCTTGATTACATCCAGGAAAATTACAACGCCAGAGTGCTAAAGGCCGACGAGATTGCCCATAATCTGATGGAGCCGGGACACGCCTGCTACGAGGCCCTTCGTCAGGAGCTCCCGGAGGAAGTATTTTTGGAGAAAGGAATCATCAACCGCCCGGCGCTGGCACGGCTGATGTTTGAAAATGAGAACTTAAGAGGCGTCATAAACAGTATTGTGCATCCTGCCGTAAAAGTGTATATTAAAGATGTCATTGACACGGAGCAGAGCATGGGTGCGCTTATGTATCTTGTGATTGAAGCGGCCCTTCTCATAGAGGACCATTATGATGAGATCTGCCACCAGCTGTGGTATATTTTTGCGTCTGAGGAGAACCGGAAGAAAAGGCTTATGGAAAGCCGTGGATATTCCCAAGAAAAGGTGGAACAGATTTTTAAAAGCCAGCTGGATGAGGAAACCTACCGGCGCCATTGCCGGATTGTGATAGACAATAATGGGACAAGAGAGCAGGCCTGCCTTCAGGTGGCGCTGGCCCTGCGGGAAGAGGGAGAGAGCAAAAAGATGGATGTACCGAAACTGGATGAAAAAGTAGTGTTTGGTCTTGACATTGGCACCCGGAATGTGGTGGGAACCGTGGGCTACAAGGAAGGAAATGAATTTATTGTGGCCAGCCAGTGTGTCCGGGAGCATGAGACTCGCGCCATGCTGGACGGACAGATTCACGATATCGGACGGGTGGGCCGAACCATCCGGGCAGTGAAGGAGCAACTGGAGGAGCAGCTTGAAGTACCACTTTCAAAAGTGTGTATTGCGGCTGCGGGACGTGTGCTTAAGACGGTTACCACCAATGTGGAGCAAACCTTCCAGGAGGAAATTGTGGTGGAGCGGGAGCATATCCACACCCTGGACCTGCTGGGGGTGGACAAGGCCCAGCAAATATTGAAGGAGCAAAACGATACAAAGTTCAAATTTTACTGTGTGGGCTATTCCGTGGTGAAATATTATCTTGACGACGATGTCATTTCCAACCTGGAAGGCCACAAGGCGGAGAAGATTGGAGAGGATGTCATTGTGACATTCCTTCCGGAGGACGTGGTGGACGGACTGTATGCCGCGGTGGGACAGGCGGGCCTTATGGTGTCCAATATGACACTGGAGCCTATTGCAGCCATCAACGTGGCCATTCCGGAGGCATTTCGGATGCTGAACATTGCTTTGGTGGATGTGGGAGCGGGCACCAGCGATATTTCCATCACCCGGGACGGCAGTATTATTGCCTACGGCATGATTCCCTGTGCCGGGGATGAGATTACGGATTTGATTGTCCAGCAATATCTGGTGGACTTTAAGACGGCGGAGCATATCAAGCGCGCCTCCGGGCTGGGAGGTGAGGTGGAATACACGGATATTATGAGCATCAATCACACCATTTCCTCCCAGGAGGTCTGGGAGCTGGTGAATCCCATGGTGGAGAAGCTTGCCAGTGACGTGGCGGCCCGCATTAAGGAATTAAACGGCGATAAGACTGTCAGCGCCACCTTCGTGGTAGGGGGAGGCGGTAAAATTCACAATTTTGTGGAGCGCCTGGCGGAGGAGCTGGGACTGCCCCAGGAGCGTGTGGCTCTAAGAGGCGAGGAGGTTCTCAGGGAAGTACACTTTGAGCAGGAGGACATCAAGAAGGATCCTCTGCTGGTGACCCCCATCGGCATCTGCCTCAATTACTACGAGCAGAAGAACAACTTTATCTTTGTGCGCTTCAACGGGGAGCATATCAAGCTCTATGACAACAACCGCCTGACCATTGTGGATGCGGCCATGGCGGCGGAATTTCCCAACGACCAGCTCTTCCCCAGACGAGGGAGAGAGCTTAAGTTTACCGTGGACGGCAAGCAGAGAGTCATACGGGGAGAAGCCGGAGAATCCTCCGTTGTGAAGGTGAACGGACAGGTGGTAAGTATCAACGCACCACTGGAGCCCAACTCGGAGATTACCATAGAGCCCTCCACAACAGGGGAGGATGCACAGTTAAAGCTGGAACAGCTGGAAGAGTACGGCAATGCAGTCCTCTCCTTTGAGGTCAACGGAAGAATGGTGACCTGTCCCCGGTTTTTTGAGGTCAACGGAAGCCTGGAGCCGCCCTTCTATGAGGTGCGGGAGGGGGATGTCATTAAGAACAGAAATTTCTATACGGTGAGTCAGGTCATTGACTTCATGGATGTGGAGCTGGACCGGGATAAGGACATTCTGGTCAACAACAGAATCGCAGACATGAACACCCTAGTGTACGAGAATTTCAGCATTGAATGGACTGTGCTGGGCTATCGGACCCACGTGGATGAGATGGAGACCCAGGAAGAGGAGGAGCTTCACCAGGAGGAGGCCGGGGAGGCTTATCAGGAGGAGGAAGCCCCCAAGCCCATAACGTCGGAGACGGCAGAGCACTCCATCAGCGTGGAAGTCAATGGACAGTCCGTTACCCTGACAGGCAAAACGGAATACATTCTGGTGGATGTCTTTGATCGTATTGACTTCGACCTGAATGCAGGAGGAGGCCGTGCCATCGTCCTGACCCTCAACGGGAGACAGCGGCCATCCTATGTGACAAAGCTTAAGGATGGTGATATCATTCAAGTATACTGGGAGTAGAGACATGAGATTATGTAGTATCGCCAGCGGAAGCAGCGGAAATTGTATTTATGTTGGCTCACAAAAGACCCATTTGTTAATTGACGCAGGTATCAGCGGCAAACGTATTGAGGCGGGCTTAAATGAGCTTGGCATGAAGACCTCGGAGATGGACGGAATTCTCATTACCCACGAGCATTCCGACCATATCTGCGGACTGGGCGTGGTGGCAAGAAAATGCGGCATCCCCATCTATGCCACTCCAGGAACCATAGAGGCCATTCAGAAGGCCAAATCCTTGGGAAGCATTGATAAGGATTTGTTTTGCGAGATTGAACCGGACAGGGATTTTACTCTGGGGGACGTGACCATATCCCCGGTGGCTATTTCCCATGACGCCGCCCAGCCCGCCGCATATATTGTGGGGCAGGGAGAGAAATCCATAGGCGTTATCACCGATTTGGGGAAATACGACCAGTATATTATTGACAGGCTTCAGGGACTTGACGTACTCCTTCTGGAGGCAAACCATGATATTCACATGCTGGAGGTGGGGAATTATCCCTACTATTTGAAGCAGCGGATTCTGGGGGACCGTGGGCATTTGTCCAACGAATTGTCGGGAAGGCTCCTTTGCCATCTTTTACACGATAAGTTCAAGACAGTGCTTCTAGGGCACTTAAGCAAGGAAAATAATTATGAAAAGCTGGCTTATGAGACGGTGCGGCTGGAGATTGCCATGGGGGATAATCCCTACAAGGGAGATGATTTTCCCATTTATGTGGCAAAGCGGGACGTGATTTCCCAGATTATAGAGGCATAAAGGAGAATAAACATGGAAAAGAAAACAGACAGAGTCATTATTACCGTGGTGGGAAAGGACACCGTGGGCATCATCGCAAAGGTGTGCACCTACCTTGCCAATAACCGCATCAACGTGCTGGATATCAGCCAGACCATCGTACAGGAATTTTTCAATATGATGATGATTGCGGATATTGCGGACTCCAACAAGCCCTTTGATGAGTGCTCCCGGGAGATTGCTCAGATTGGAGAAGAAATCGGCGTCAATATCAAGTGCCAGCGGGAAGAGATTTTTAATAAAATGCACCGGATTTAAGGAGAGACGCCATGACCAATATTTGGGAAGTACACGAGACCAACAAGATGATAGAGCAGGAAAATCTGGATGTCAGGACCATTACCCTGGGCATTAGTCTTATGGACTGTATGGATTCCGATTTGGAGGCTCTTAACAGAAAAATTTATGAGAAGATTACCACCGTGGCAAAGGATTTGGTGGCTGTGGGCCGGGAAATTGAAAGGAATTACTGTATCCCCATTGTCAATAAACGGATTTCCGTGACCCCCATCGCTCTGGTGGGAAGCGCGGCCTGCAAATGCCCCGAGGATTTTGTAACTATTGCCGGAACCCTGGATGAGGCTGCAAAGCAGGTGGGCGTGAACTTTATCGGAGGGTACTCTGCCCTGGTGTCCAAGGGCATGACAAAGGGGGATGAAAACCTGATTCGCTCCATTCCAGAGGCGTTGAAATCCACGGATGTGGTTTGCAGCTCCGTAAACTTAGGCTCCACCAGGACCGGTATCAATATGGACGGCGTGAAGCTGATGGGAGAGATAATCAAAGAGACCGCAGAGCTCACGAAGGATAAGGATTCCATGGGCTGCTCCAAGCTGGTGGTGTTCTGTAACGCCCCCGATGACAATCCCTTTATGGCCGGAGCCTTCCATGGCGTCACTGAGGCGGACGCCGTGATTAACGTGGGGGTCAGCGGACCAGGTGTGGTGAAAAATGCCTTGTCCAAGGTTCGGGGAGAGAATTTTGAGGTGCTCTGCGAGACCATTAAGAAGACAGCCTTTAAGATTACCAGGGTGGGCCAGCTGGTGGCTAAGGAGGCCA
>CAPNGW010000210.1 GCA_948665105.1 uncultured Lachnospiraceae bacterium | reverse complement strand
AGCTTCGGGACGGTTGGGATGGGCGTTCCCTTGTTGCTCAGCTCCATGGAAAAGACATCCTGCAGGTTGGAAGCAGGGTCGGTGCTGATAAGCAAAACACTTTTCCCGCTATCGGCAAGGGACAGGGCGGCGGCACAGGCAACGGAGGTTTTGCCCACACCGCCTTTGCCTGTAAAGAAGAGATATTTGGTAAGGGAGAGATGGGCGGGATGAAATCGGGTCATCAGCAGCATCCTCCTTTGCAGTTGCAGCTTCTTACAGGCTGTGGATTGATATCCTCAGAGAGACAGAGCCAGGCAGCAATTTCATCGTTGGTGGGATATCTTCCGGTTAAAACAATGTCTTCTTCTAAAACGGTAATGGGCAAAACGGTCATGCCTTGATTTTTCAATAAAGTATTTACCCCGGTGTTTTGGACGAATGCTTTTGGTGCACTGCTTAGATTGTAGCGCCGGATTTGAAAGCCTTTTTTCCTTAAGGTGTCCATAAGAGTGGAGATGCGTAGAAGCTCCGGATTCACACTTACGCCGCAGAGGCCGGTTTCACAGCACATGGCCGGTTCGTAAAGAGACATTTTTTTCATGGAGAGACCTTCTTTCTGATAGGGTGCTGAATGCATGATGCATTTCCGCAATTGCATAAATTCTGTTGCTTGCATTTCTGGTAATTTTGACAGTCCTCTTCATAAGAGGGAAGGTCTTTTATCTGAGTCAGAAGATAGTGGAAGAGAGTGGCGTGTTCTTCACGAAACCAGTGACTGATGGTGTAATAGGTCCATTGAGCGGACTTATGGCTGGTGAGGATGCCGGCTTTTTTTAAGACAGCAAGATGCCTGGAAGCGTTGGATTGTGTCAGCTTTAAGCACGCTTCAATTTCGCATACGCATAGTTCACCGTCCAGTATCAAGGCAAGAATACGCAGACGTGTTTCATCGGCAAGGGCTTTGAAGAGTTCTGGCATGGTAATTCCTTTCGATGGCAGGAGCCTCTTTTTCTATGAGTATATGCGTATTTACTCATATAATATGATGACAAAAGCCATTGGTGAAAAATTTTTTAAGATTCCTTTTATCCACAGAGTAGAAAATCAAACATCAGGCCATACTAACCATGTTGAAACTAAAATTCATAATCCAAGGAAAAGGAGATTCTCATGGACCAGTTATCGGAAAAGGAATTGATGGCATTAAACGAGCTTCTCAATGAAGAGGAACTGCTGGTGAAGAAATTCAAAATGCTCTCGGAGCACAGCCAGGACACAGAGGTAAAGGCAAAATTTACTGAAATCGCAAACAAGCATCAGGAACATTTCAAGTCCCTGTATACACAGTTGAGATAGGAGGGAAAGATGATGACACAGCAGCAGCCGTTATATTCGGAAAAAGAGATTTTGGCAGATGCATTAACCGCCGAGAAAACCGCCACCACCCATTACAACCAGTTCGCCAATGAGTGCATGCACCAGGGTGTGAGAAATGCTATTCTGGATTGCCTTGACAAAGAGCAGGCCATCCAGCAGGATGTATTTCAGATGATGCACGCAAAAGGATTTTATCCCACTCCGGCAGCCCAGAGCCAGAAGGTGGAAGAGGCGAAGCAGAAGTTTTCCCAGTGTGCACAGCAGTTTTAGTAAACGGCCAATATTCATGTAGGATAAGTTATCTAAAAGGGCTATTGGAAAACCGTAAATTTGTAAAATGAAGAAAATAACAGGGTGAATAGAAGCGGGACGGTTGCAATGATTTGTAACTGTCCCGTTTTTGTATCTGTACCTTGACGTCTCCCCCAAAATTCCGAGGATATCAGGAGTAGACGGGGTCGGGCTGGCTGAGTCTCTTAGAAAGACAGGGCGTGGAGCTTGGAATAATTAAGATATCGGCAAGGAAATCCATGGGATATTGATTTCTTCCAATCCCGGACGTATGCTTTTAATTAAGAAACGGGGGGATATTCATGAGAAGGAGAAGGAACAGTCTGCCGATGATGGGGGGAGCTCTGCTTGTGGTGCTTTTGATTTTTGCGCCAATGGTGTTTCGCACAGAGAGAGGAGCCGTAAGCAGGGGGGAAGATTTGTATACCATCGGCGAGGAACAAAAGCTGGTGGTTTATACCTCCCACAAAAAAGAGATTTATGAGCCCATTATACAGGAATTTCAAGCACGCACTGGTATCTGGGTGGAGGTAAAGACCGGCGGAACCATAGAGCTGATGGAAATGATTGCGTCGGAGGCAGGAGAAAACTCCGGGGATGTGATGTTTGGCGGCGGCGTGGAGAGCTACCAGGCCTACCGGGATTCCTTTGAAGAATATCGGTGCATCGACAGCGGCAGCCTGAAGGATGGCTTTTACTCTAAGGAGGGATTGTGGACGCCCTTTTCAGAGCTTCCCGTCGTAATTATTTACAATTACAAGCTGGTGAGCCAGGAGGAGGCGCCTGGTACCTGGGAGGAGCTTCTGAAAAAAGAGTGGAAAGGCAGGATTGCTTTTGCGGACCCTCAGACTTCAGGAACAAGCTGTACGGCCCTTCTGACCATGTGTCAGGTGATAAAAATGGAACCGCGGCAGATGGCGGAACGCTTCATGAAGCAGCTGGATGGCAAGGTGTTAAAAGATTCCGGGCTTGTGACGGCAAATGTGATGGAAGGAACCAGTCCGGTGGGCATCACTCTGGAGGAGAGCGCCAGAAAGGCTATAGAACAGGGTGCAGATATTTCCATCATCTATCCTGAGGATGGCACCAGTGCGGTGCCGGACGCAACGGCCATCATAAAGCATGCGCCCCACAACGAAAATGCCCGATTATTTTTGGATTTTACGGTAAGCAGGGATGTCCAGAAGCAGCTGGGGGATGAGCTTTGCAGAAGAAGCGTGCGGACAGACGTTGAAGTGAGGGAGGAATTCCCGGAAATTGACCCCATGGACTTTGATTTTTACTGGGCCGGCGACCATCAGAGAGAATTGCTGGGATGGTGGAAGGAGCAGGATGGACAGGGAGTTTCGCCATGACCTCTTACATACAAAAATCCTTTAAAAGGGAGCTGCTGGCAGGCTTTTTGATTGCCGGAGTATTGCCTCTGATTGTTGCGGCAGGCTTTTTGATTGAGCTGTTCAAGGTAAAATTACAGGCCGAGGATGAGCGGCTGGCCTTGACCCAGGCGGAAGCTGTTGAGGAAACCCTGAATATCCGGTTTGACACCTTTCGTCGGATGTCCGGCCTTCTGACCACAGACAGGACAATGGTATCGGCCATGAAGCACAGGGAATCTTTGGACTACAGTGCGGTTTATACCCGGCTGTACGAAGCCACAGAGGGGCTGCGGGAAGAGGCGCAGTTTGACATTTATGCGGACACCGGAGAATGCATAAGCTCCACAGGGGCAGGAATGATTCATCAGAAGCTTTCGGTGTACTGGGGAGTTTTGCGGGAGGCCCTGGCCCGGCCGGGAGAGCTGGTCTTTCAGAGAGAGGGAGGTTCCAGGCGGGAGAAGGACGTATGTCTGCGGGGGGCAAGGGTCATTCTGGATGAGGAAAACCGGGCTGTGGGCTATGTGGTTGTAAGCCTTCGTGTGGAGCATTTTGAAAAAATACTGGAGGGGCTTTTGGAAAGTGAGGAGGGGCTTCTGATACTGGACCGATTCTGGGCTCCGGTTTATGAAAGTGGTACGGCACAAAAATCGGAACTGGCAAGAACCCTTCGATACCGGAGGTTCATGGGAGAGCCTTTGGACCTAAGCTATGACAACAATAAGGTATACATTGCGGAGGCTTCTGATACGGGACTTACAAGCGTCTGTCTCCGCTCCGAAACCTTGGAGGAGGAGACGGTAAGGACCATGTACCAGGTGATGCTTGCCATGATTTTTGTGAGCACGGGAATCTGCGTAATGGTGGCCTTTGTCATGAGCGGAAATCTGACTCAGCCGGTGCTTTTGTTGAAGGACGCCATGCAAAAGGTTCAGGAGGGAAATCTGGATACCCGGATAGAGACTGGCAGGAAGGATGAGTTCGGCCTTCTGGCCGGACATTTTAATACCATGACGGTGGAGCTTGCCGGCCATTTGGAACGACAGGTAAACCAACAGCGCCAGTTGAATGAGACCAGCATCGCCATGATGCAGTCCCAGCTGAATCCCCACTTTCTGTATAACACTTTGGATACCATGAAATGGATGGCAAAAACCCAAGGCATGGAAGAGCTGGCGATGATTGCCACGAAGCTGGCAAAAATATTGCGGACCAGTATATCAGGGGAACAATTTATTACACTTAAGGAGGAACTGGCACTGGTTGATGGCTATGTGCAGATACAGAGACTTCGCTTTGCCGGGAATTTTTACTATGAAGAAAGGGTTTCCCAGGAACTGCTGGGATACATGCTTCCCAAGCTGACTCTTCAGCCCCTTGTGGAAAATGCGCTTCTGCACGGACTGGAGGGAAGAAGGGATGGCAGAATCCAGGTTACAGGGTACCGAAAGGGGGAGGACCTGTGGCTGGAGGTGCTAGATGACGGCTGTGGCATTTGCCCGGAGCTTTTAAAGGAGCTTAAGAGAGAGAAAAAGGACAGACCTCAGGGACATATCGGATTTTACAATGTGGATACGATTCTCAAGCTGAATTACGGGGAGGAGTATGGTCTTACCGTAAGTCTGCCCGTGGAGGGAGGCACCCGGGTGACGATGCGCCTTCCGGCCGAAAGCGGGAAAGAGGCAGAGAGTAGAAGCCTCCATGGTAAATCCGGAGATAAACAAGAGGAAGTATCATAGAAATATGGGGGTGGCATATGTTGAAGGTATTGGTGGTGGATGATGAGAGATTTGTAAGGCAGGGCCTTGTTATGGGAACGGACTGGTCGGACCTGGACTGCACCGTGGTGGCTGAGGCGGAGGATGGTGAGAGTGGTCTGGCTGCGGCCCGGC
>CAPNGW010000209.1 GCA_948665105.1 uncultured Lachnospiraceae bacterium | reverse complement strand
TGTGCGTCAACGACGTGGCCTGCGCCGGGGGCGAACCCCTGTTTTTCCTGGACTATATCGCATGTGGCAAAAACTATCCCGAGAAAATAGCGGAGATCGTCAAAGGAGTTGCAGAAGGCTGCAAACAGGCTGGCTGTGCTCTTATTGGAGGAGAGACCGCGGAGCATCCGGGCCTGATGGAAGAGGAGGAGTACGATTTGGCCGGATTCGCAGTAGGGGTGGTGGATGAGAAGGATATCATCACCGGGAAAGACGTAAAAGAGGGGGATGTGCTCATTGGCTTGGCAAGCTCCGGGGTTCATTCCAACGGATTTTCCCTGGTGAGAAAAGTATTTTCCATGGACAAGGAGACCTTGAATACCTACCAAGAGGAGCTTAAAACCACCTTGGGAGAGGCGCTCCTGGCCCCCACCAGAATCTATGTAGGGGCGCTTCGCGCAGTCAAGGAGGCAGGGATACGGATTAAGGCCTGCAGCCACATTACCGGCGGCGGCTTTCAGGAAAATATTCCCCGGATGCTGCCGGAGGGCAAGCACGCTGTAATCAAGAAGGACAGCTACCCCATTCCCCCTGTCTTCGCCATGCTTCAAAGGGAGGGCGCCATTGAGGAGGATATGATGTACAACACCTACAATATGGGCCTTGGAATGGTTGTGGCGGTGAGCCCAAAGGATGTCGATAAAACCATGGAAGCCATCCGGGCAGCGGGGGATACTCCCTATGTGGTGGGACATGTGAAGGATGGGCAAAAAGGAGTTACCTTATGCTAAGGCTGGCAGTGCTGGTGTCCGGTGGCGGCACCAATCTACAGGCAATCATCGATAGAATTGAGGATGGCACCATCACAAACGCCAAGGTTACAGCCGTTATCAGCAACAACAAGAATGCCTTTGCTCTTAAGAGGGCGAAAAGCCATGGCATTGAAGGACTGTGCATCTCCCCAAAGGATTATGAGAACCGGGAAGATTTCCACCTTGCGCTGCTTGAGGCCCTGAAGGAACGGAGCGTTGACTTGATTGTACTGGCAGGGTATCTCGTTGTAATTCCAAAAGAGATGATTCAGATGTATCGAAACCGGATTATCAACGTACATCCCTCCCTCATTCCTGCATTTTGCGGAACAGGGTACTATGGCCTGAAGGTGCACGAGGGCGCCCTTAACCGTGGTGTGAAGGTTACCGGAGCCACCGTTCATTTTGTGGACGAGGGAACCGACACCGGGCCCATTATCCTGCAAAAGCCGGTGACGGTGGAGCCAGGGGATACCCCAGAGGTATTGCAGCGCCGGGTGATGGAAGAAGCGGAATGGCAGATACTGCCTCAGGCAATTGACTTAATCGCCAATGGAAAGGTGTCCGTAGAAAATGGGCAGGTGAAAATTGCGGAATAAGCAACCACTAATATAGAGGGATTCTTTAAGAAAAATCAGGGTGTCAGACAGCGAATACCCTTAAGCCGGAAAGGAACAGATATGAAAGTATTAATCGTAGGAAGCGGAGGGCGTGAGCACGCCATCGCCCATGCTGTGGCCAAAAGCCCCCGGGTGGAAAAAATATATTGTGCCCCCGGCAACGGCGGCATTGCAGAACTGGCGGAATGCCTTCCCATCGGGGCCATGGAATTTGATAAGCTATGCTCCTTTGCCAGGGAGCAGCAAATTGACCTGACCATCATTGGGATGGACGACCCGCTGGTGGGCGGAATTGTGGATATCTTCGAGGAGCAGGGACTTCGTGTCTTTGGACCCAGGAAAAATGCGGCAATTCTGGAGGGCTCCAAAGCATTTTCCAAGGACTTGATGAAAAAATATAACATTCCCACGGCGGCCTATGAGAACTTTACAGACCCGGATGCGGCCCTGTCTTATCTTAAGACCGTGGATTTCCCCATTGTCTTAAAGGCCGACGGCCTGGCTCTGGGAAAAGGCGTCCTCATCTGCAATACCTTGGAGGAAGCCCGGGAGGGAGTAAAAACCATCATGCTGGACAAGCAGTTCGGCAGCGCCGGGAATTCCATGGTCATTGAAGAATTTATGACAGGCCGGGAGGTGTCTGTGCTGTCCTTTGTGGATGGGAAGACCATCAGGACCATGACCTCCGCCCAGGACCATAAGCGCGCCCTGGATGGAGATAAGGGCTTAAATACCGGCGGCATGGGAACCTTCTCCCCCAGTCCCTTCTACACCAAAGAGGTGGATGAATTCTGTAAAAAGCACATCTATCAGCCCACGGTGGATGCCATGGCGGCGGAAGGCCGTCCATTTAAGGGAATTATTTTTTTCGGGCTCATGCTCACGGAAAAAGGGCCCAAGGTGCTGGAGTACAATGCCCGTTTCGGTGACCCGGAGGCTCAGGTGGTTCTGCCCCGGATGAAAAATGATATGATTGAGGTGGTGGAGGCCTGCCTGGACGGAAAGCTTGATGCCATCGATTTACAATTTGAGGATAACGCGGCAGTCTGCGTGGTACTGGCCTCCCAGGGCTATCCCGTATCCTACGAAAAGGGCTATGAAATCAAGGGCCTGGAAGGCTTCAAGGGAAAAGACGGGTACTATTGCTTCCACGCAGGAACCCGGCTTACCGAAGACGGGAAAATCCTCACCAACGGCGGTCGTGTCCTTGGGGTCACTGCCAAAGGCTCCGACTTAAAGGAAGCCCGGGCCAACGCCTATGCCGCCACCGGGTGGGTGGAGTTTGACAACAAATATATGCGTCATGATATTGGCAAGGCCATTGATGAGGCATAAGCATAAGGGACTTCTTCCGGGTGAAAACGGATGTGAATGAAACCGGTATGCAAAGGTTCTGCTTTTTGGCGGAGCCTTTTTCTTTTTTCTTGTATTTCCATACCGTTGCGGTATAATAGTAAATAAGAATATTTTACCAGACGGAGGTATTGACCATGAGAAAATCACGTTTCTTGACATATGCGGCGATTCTGCTTCTTGCAGTCGCTTCCTTATCCGGCTGTGGGAAGAAGGCAGAGAACAAAGAGCTGATTCTTGCCACCACCACCAGCACCAAGGACAGTGGCCTTCTGGATGAAATACTTCCTGTCTTTGAAGAGAAAACCGGCTATGAGGTCAGTGTTGTATCGGTGGGCTCCGGCGAGGCCATGACCATGGGTGAGAACGGCGAGGCAGACGTCCTTTTGGTACATTCTCCGGCGGCTGAGAAGGCCTTTGTGGAAGGCGGCCATTCCGATGAAGCCGGACGAAAGGACGTGATGTACAATGACTTTGTGCTGATTGGACCAAAGGAGGACCCGGCGGGCATTGGGGCAGCTTCTTACAACGA
Source organism: uncultured Lachnospiraceae bacterium (assembly GCA_948665105.1). Lineage (GTDB taxonomy): Bacteria > Bacillota > Clostridia > Lachnospirales > Lachnospiraceae > 14-2. The sequence continues at coordinate 1,641 of CAPNGW010000209.1, read as the reverse complement.
TGCGGTGGCAGCCTTTACCGCTCTGTATGAGAGTCAGTCTCCCTTCATCTCAAGAAGCGATGAGTCCGGCACTCACAAGAAGGAACTTACCCTGTGGGAAAAATGTGGCATAACCCCGGAGGGAGACTGGTACATACAGGCCGGAGCAGGCATGGGAGCCGTGCTTGAGATGGCCAACGAGACCTTGTCCTACACACTGAGTGACCGGGCCACCTGGCTGAACGCAGGACTTGATACAGATTTGACCATTGTCTGCGAGAAGGATGAGAGCGGTGTCCTCTATAACCAGTACGGAGTAATCTGCGTCAATCCCGATAAAAATGAGAATATCAACCACGACGGGGCCAAGGCCTTCCAGGAATGGATTGTCTCCAAAGAAACCCAGGAGCTGATTGGGGAGTACGGCCTTGAGGAGTACGGCAAGCCGCTGTTTACCCCCAACGCAGGGTAAGAAAGGCAGTTCTGATGGATATGGTGGCAGAAGGCTTCAGGGAAGCCCTGGGACTGATTTTTAAGCTGGATGCAGAAGTCTTTCAGGTGGTGCTTCTGTCTCTTCAGGTATCCCTGTGCTCACTGCTGGCGGCCGGGGCGATTGGCATTCCCCTGGGGATTTTCCTTGCAAGGCATGAGTTTATCGGAAAGCATATTCTGATGCGTTTCATCTACACCTTGATGGGAATGCCGCCGGTGCTGTGCGGGCTGTTGGTGTATATCCTGTTTATGCGCCGGGGGCCTCTGGGTAGTCTGAAGCTCAATTATACGGTTACCGTGATGGTCATTGCCCAGGTGCTTTTGATGATTCCCATATTAACGGGACTTACGGTAAATGCCGCAAGGGAGAAGGAGCAGCGGATTACTATGCTGGCCAGGACTTTGGGGGCCGGACGGTGGCGTACCATGGGCCTGTTCCTGTCGGAGCTTCGGGCCGGACTGTTCACCGCTGTAATCTCCGGCTTTTCCAGGGGGATCTCCGAGGTGGGAGCCGTGATGATTGTAGGCGGGAATATTGAGGGCAAAACCCGGGTGATGACCACGTATATCTCCCAGCTTAAGGGCATGGGTGATTTTGAACAGGCCATTGCCGTGGGGCTGATTCTTCTGATTCTATCCTTCGCAGTCAATACGGTGCTGTATCAGTTTCAGTATGATAAGGGGGCAAGACAACGGAGACGGGAAGGAAAGGCTTGAAACAGCGGAGATAGCAGCGGAATATGAGCTTGGGGCGAATAATATGGAAATATATATTCAAAATTTAATAAAACGATATGGCAGCCAGACGGTTCTGAATATTGAAAATCTCACGCTGTCAGGAGGCGCCATCACCGCTGTCATTGGTCCAAATGGAGCCGGAAAATCCACCCTTTTAAAATTAATTGCAGATTTAATAGAAAGGGATAGCGGCGAGATTTCCTATGGTGCGGGGGGAAGCGTCCCGCCCTTAAAGGAAATGACCCTGGTGTTCCAGGACACCTATCTGATGCAGAAAAGTATCCGGGAAAATATCGCTTATCCTTTAAAGATAAGAAAAGTACCCCGCCAGGAGGCAGAGGCACGGGTCCAGGAGCTGGCCGAAGAATTAAAGCTGACGCCTATACTGGACAAACGGGCGGGTGCCACCTCCCAGGGAGAGGCTCAGAAGGC
>CAPNGW010000208.1 GCA_948665105.1 uncultured Lachnospiraceae bacterium | reverse complement strand
CTCCCCCCCGAATCTCCACGTCAGCTCCCAGGGCCCGAAATCCTTTGATATGCAGATCCATGGGACGGCTCCCGATGTTGCAGCCTCCCGGCAGGATTACCTCCGCCCGCTTATGCTTTCCCAGAAGGGCTCCCAGCAGATAATAGGATGCACGAATCTTCTTCATGGATTCGTAATCTACTGGCACATTCTTCACAAGGGCTCCGTTAATCCGGATGGTATGTGCATCCACACGCTCAATTCTGGCCCCGATGTCCTCCATCGCCTCCAGCAATGCATTGATATCCCGCACATTGGGAAGGTTCTCTATCGTTACGGTCTCATCCGTCATAATTGAAGCCGCAAGAATGGCAAGAGCCGCATTCTTCGCTCCGCCGATTTCCACTTCCCCAACCAAAGGACTGCCACCCTTTATGACATATTGTTCCATTTGACACCTCGAACTTTTTTCATATATTCAGCAGCACACACCCGGTGGTTCATGCTGCTATGACTCTAAACAAGTATTATAATAAGAAATGCCTCTGTTTGTCAAGTATCACATCACTTACAGTTATTTTATGCATTATGTGAAGTTTGGTTCCTGGCCCTGTACTCCCGGGCGATGATTTCGATGGTTTCCTCCACATTTCGGTTATCTGCCTCCACCACAATATCTGCGTATTTCTCATACAACGGAATCCGCTCCCTGTACAAGTCAAGAAGAGTTTGTCCCTCTTTTTGAACCACTCCTCTGCCTCGGATATCGTGCAGGCGCTTTTCCAGCACCTCATAGGAGAGCCTTAAGTATACCACAGTCCCGGCGGCTTTTAAGTGTTCCATGGCCTTCTGCCCGTATACAACGCTTCCTCCGGTGGCGATAACGGCCCGCTCCGTCTCAATCCCGGCATTGACCCTGTTCTCAATGGCCAGGAAGCCCGAAATTCCTTCCCGGTCAATAATCTCTTTTAACAGACGCCCCTCCTCCTTCTGAATGATGAGATCCGCGTCGATAAATTCATACCCCAGTGTCTTTGCCAGCACCACACCGGCAGTGCTTTTACCTGCGCCGGGCATACCGATTAATACGATGTTGTTCATGGTTCCTCCGCCCACTGCTTTACCTGGTGCAAAATAAGAGAGTCCCGACAAACGGAACTCCCGCTTAAGATATACGTACAACTATACTTGTATATCATATCACATAACCTACTCAAATACTACACTTTTATCAAGAAATTCTATTTTTACCACCACATAGGGATAGCTCTTAGCCTCTGCCACGGTTTCCCCTTTTGCCGGTCCGATTAAATTAGTCCGAATGTAAATGGCATTTTCCGTATCGTAAAGGGCATCCACTGTAATGCTGTAGCCCCCGGTCTTTTGGGTTCCATATCCAACTATGATGTATCGAAATTCGCCGGTGTCGAAGGTCATCTTAAATTCCTGAGCCTTCTTTTCCTCAATGAGAGTCTTCAATTCCTCTGGTATCTGACTTTCCTCCACCAGTGTAAAATCAATATTCCTGCCCTTTGCAGCATCGGTCTTTTCCACACTGCACCCGGTCACCAAAAGCAGTGCTCCCAGAAAAAGCCCTGCCCACACACGCTTTTTTACCAATACGCCCACCCCTATGCTTTTTTCTTAATTCTATTCTGTGGCCTTACAAATTATTATAAAAGTTTCCATTTTTGCATTGTAATTCCAGCCGCTCGCCGCTATAATAGAGGGGAATATATAAAAGGAGAGGGGACTTTTCCCATAGAATTATGATACGTTTTATATTGGTACTTTTGTTTCTCATTGTATTTGTATTGTGCTCCATCCCCCTGCTGCTGGTGGAATGGCTAATCAGCAAAATCAACCGCAGGGCCGCTGATATCAGCAGTCTTCGCATTGTACAATGGGCCTTCAAGGTAATTATTTTCTTAAGCGGCGTCAAGCTTACAGTCATCGGCCAGGAGCATGTGCCCAAGGGAGAGGCTGTTTTGTATGTCCCCAATCACCAGAGCTATTTTGACATTATCCTTACATATGCCCGGTGTCCCGGACTCACCGGATACGTGGCCAAGGACTCCATGCTTAAGATTCCCATCTTAAGCCACTGGATGAAGCGGCTGTACTGCCTGTTCTTAAACCGCAGCGATATCAAGGAGGGGCTTAAAACCATTCTCACCGGTATTCAGCAAATTAAGGATGGTGTTTCCATGTGCATATTCCCGGAGGGCACCAGAAATAAGCAGCCGGAGAAGATGATGCCCTTCAAGGAAGGAAGCTTAAAGATGGCGGAGAAGACCGGATGCCCCATCATCCCAATTGCCATTTCTCATTCAGCGGAAATTTTTGAAAACCATATGCCCAAAATCAAATCCTGCCGGGTGATTCTCCAGTACGGAGAACCCATCCGCATTCAGGATTTAGATAAGGAGCAAAGAAAATTTCTTGGCTCCTACACCAGAGACCGAATTCAGGAAATGCTTAATACCCATAAGGAACTGTTATAGATATGTGACTTGTCTAAAATACCCTCTGCTGTGTGTGGAGGGTATTTTTATTTGTGGCAGCAGAAAACACTCTTTGGAGGTTCTCCACTGTTAACGGGCAAAACATAATTTAAACTTATGTTTATTATTCAAAATAAAATATTGACTTATATTATCTGCTTTAGTATAATTTTTGCGGAATCAAGTGTAATCCCACATGACATATAACAGCCGCAAGGCAGAATGGAGAACTGATATGGAAAGAATCGTTGGAACTGTTGTACGGGGAGTGAGAGCTCCCATCATTCGCGAAGGAGATGATCTGGCACAGATTGTCACCGACAGCATTGTAAACTGCATTGAAAGCGAGAATATCACCATCGGCGAGAAGGACGTGGTGGCCGTTACCGAGTCAATTCTGGCCAGGGCCCAGGGCAACTATGCCAGTGTGGAGGATATCGCCGCCGACGTGAAGGCCAAATTCCCTTCCGGCAACATCGGTGTTATTTTCCCCATCTTAAGCCGCAATCGCTTCTCCATCTGCTTACGAGGCATTGCCAAAGGGGCGAAGAAGATAACTCTGATGCTCTCCTACCCTTCCGATGAGGTGGGAAACCATCTGTTTGATGACGACCTGCTGGACGAGAAGGGTGTAGACCCCTATACAGATGTATTGAGTGAGGAAAAATACCGGGAATTGTTCGGATATGTGCTGCATCCCTTTACCGGCATCGACTATGTGGAGTACTACAAGAAGCTGGTGACAGACTGTGGCTGCCAATGCGAGATTATATTTGCCAACAAAGCTGCCGCCATTCTCGACTACACCAAGGACGTGCTCTGCTGTGACATCCACACCCGAGCCCGCACCAAGCGTCTGTTGAAAAAGGGTGGAGCAGGCGCCGTGTTTGGAATGGACGACATTTTAACCGCACCTGTAAACGGCTGTGGATACAATGATTTCTGCGGCCTTCTGGGCTCCAACAAGGCCACCGAGGATACCGTAAAGCTGTTCCCCAACAACTGTCAGCCTTTCGTGGAACGGGTACAGGCTCTGATTAAGGAGCGCACCGGCAGGCAGATGGAGGTGATGGTGTACGGCGACGGCGCATTTAAGGACCCCGTAGGAAAGATTTGGGAGCTGGCAGACCCGGTGGTTTCTCCCGGATACACCAAGGGACTGGAAGGGACCCCCAACGAATTGAAGCTTAAATACCTGGCGGACAATGATTTCGCAGACCTCTCCGGCGAAGAATTGAAGGCTGCTATCTCCACCAAAATCCATGAGAAGGACAGCGATTTGAAGGGTAATATGGCCTCCGAGGGCACAACCCCCAGACAGCTTACCGACCTTATCGGCTCCCTGTGCGACCTGTGCTCCGGCAGCGGAGATAAGGGCACTCCCATTGTATATATCCAGGGATATTTTGATAACTATACCAAATAAAGCCAAGGCCACTGGCTATGGCATGTATTACAAGGAAAGATAAGGTATATAAAAGACCGGTTGTTTATAGACCGGTCTTTTATGCGCCGTTAATAGGGACGAAACCAGATAGGGATAAAACTGCCATTGCTTCCATAGACATATTACGATATAATTTGCATATCATATTACAAAATATATAGAGGTGAAATATATGCGTACTTTACAAGAAACAATAAGACCATCAGCAGATTTGAGAAATCATTATAATGAAATCTCCAAGCAATGCAGGGAAGGGAGAGAAGTCGTTATTATCACAGTGAATGGACGAGGCGATACGGTGTCTCTCTCATATGAAGAATATAAAAATATGAAATCGCGTATAGAATTATTGGAAATTCTTTCTGAAGCGGAGGATGATGTGAAGAACGGACGTATTGCACCGATAAGTGATATCATTAGTGACTTGCGTGCTATGTTGCAGGAGGATTGATTTTGATACTGAAAAAAGACTTGATATTTTATAAAATAGACGAGGCAAGCAAAGAAGTTGTTATTTATGCTGTAGTGGATCAACGACAGGATTATTTAAATATTATTCGAGGACTATAAAGTGATTTTTTGTCTGTCCTTAAACAATAGAAAACACGCTCTGCGAGTTTTCTATTGTCAAGAATCTCTCCGTACCCTGCTATCTACACTTCCTTTGTTTTCAAAGCTTCCACCACTTTGGAAAATTCCATGGAATGGGAGGCCTTCACCAATATGGTGTCGCCGGGCTTCACCAACTCAAGAAGCTGGGGAAGCATCTCCTCCCTGGCAGCATAATGGTATATCTGCATCCTGCTGTCGCTCTTCTTCTTAGCCAGCTCCCGGGCTCCCCGCTTCATCTCCTTTGAGCGTATCCCCACACAGAATAACACATCAACACCGGCTTGGGCCGCGTAAGCGCCAATTTCATAATGGTGCAAAAGCTCCTGCTCCCCCAGCTCGCTCATATCCCCCAGCACGGCAACGGTGCGGCCCAGGGCATTTTTCAGAACGTCCAGAGC
>CAPNGW010000207.1 GCA_948665105.1 uncultured Lachnospiraceae bacterium | reverse complement strand
CGAGCCCAAGGTGCTCCTTTTGGACGAACCCCTGGGAGCCCTGGACTTAAAGCTTCGCCAGGATATGCAGTACGAGCTGATTCGCCTGAAAAATGAGCTGGGAATCACCTTCATCTATGTAACCCACGACCAGGAGGAGGCCCTCACCATGTCCGATACCATCGTGGTTATGAACCAGGGCTACATCCAGCAGATTGGAACTCCCGAGGATATTTACAACGAGCCAACCAACGCTTTCGTGGCAGATTTTATCGGCGAGAGCAACATCATAGACGGCATTATGCTGGAGGATAAGCTGGTGGAATTTCTGGGAGTGAAATTTCCCTGTGTGGACGAAGGCTTCGGCAGGCGCCAGCCGGTGGACGTGGTTATACGTCCCGAGGATGTGGAGCTGGTATCCCCCCAGGAGGGTGCCATCCAGGGTGACGTGACCTCTCTCATCTTCAAGGGTGTACACTGGGAAATCGACGTGATGGCCAACGGCTACGAATGGCTGGTGCACACCACCCAGATGCACCCTGTGGGCTCCCATGTGGGCATCAAGGTGGACCCCTTCAATATTCAGATTATGAATAAGCCGGAGTCCAGCGATGAAAGGGCGGTGGAGATGGATGAATAAATTAAAGCGCCAGCTTCTTGCCGGCCCCTATCTCATATGGATTATCGGTTTTGTTCTCCTGCCAGTGATTGTGATACTGTACTATGCAATGACTAATTCCGATAGCGGCTTTACCCTGTCCAATGTTCTCGCCATCGGAGAACCCATCCATTTAAAGGCGTTGTTTCTGTCTCTGCGCCTGGCTTTGATTTGTACGGTCATATGCCTGATACTCTCCTATCCGCTGGCTATGATACTGAGCAGCTTAAGGAAAAAGCATCAAAATTTAATCGTGTTTATATTTATTTTGCCCATGTGGATGAACTTCATGCTTCGAATTCTGGCCTGGAGGATGCTCCTTAACAACAACGGCGTTATCAACACTCTGCTGAATACCCTGGGACTTCCCTCGCTGGACATTTTAAATACTCCCACCGCGGTGGTATTCTGCATGGTCTATGACTTTTTGCCCTTTATGATACTGCCCATCTACAATTCCATGGCCCGTATCAGCAAGGATGTCATAGAGGCGGCCCGGGATTTGGGGGCAAACAATGTCACCATATTTTTTAAGATTATTATGCCCCTGACCTTTTCCGGCGTCATCAGCGGCATCATCATGGTATTCGTTCCGGCCCTGACCTCCTTCGCCATCTCGGACCTTCTGGGCGGTGGCAAGGTTATGTTAATCGGAAATGTCATTGAACAGGCCTTCATGCAGCAATACAACTGGAATCTGGGAAGCGGTCTGTCCGTTGTGCTGATGATATTCGTGATTGTCAGCATGGCCTTTATGAGCTCCCGTGACAACGAGGGAGGAGGTGCCGGTGTATGGTAAAAAAATCAGCCCAGCGAATTTACATGGGAATCATCTTTTTGTTCCTGTATCTGCCCATTATCGTACTGATTGTGCTGTCCTTTAACGACTCCAAGTCCAAGGTGCAGTGGGGCGGCTTCACCTTAAAATGGTATCAACGGCTTTTTGACAACAGCATAATCATGAGCGCCTTCGGCACAACGGTCATCATCACCCTGGCTTCTGCTTTGCTTGCCACCATTTTGGGCACCCTGGCCGCCATCGGCATTCATGCCATGAAGGTCAAAAGCCAGACCGTCATGCTGGGAGCCACCAACATCCCTCTTTTGAATGCAGATATCGTTACCGGCCTGTCCATGATGCTGCTTTTTGTAAAATTCATGCGACTGGATTTGGGGATGTCCACTGTGCTCATTGCCCACATTACCTTCAACATCCCTTACGTCATCTTAAACGTACTGCCAAAGCTAAAGCAATGCAGCCAGAATTCCTATGAGGCGGCTCTGGATTTGGGGGCAACACCCCTGTATGCATTTTACAAAATCATATGGCCCCAGATACGGGCCGGGGTCTTATCCGGCTTTCTCATGGCCATGACCATGTCCATGGATGATTTTTCCATTACCTACTTTACAAAGGGGGCCGGGGTCAACACCCTCTCAACCATGATATACACTCAGATGCGAAGAGGAATCGTTCCGGAAATGTATGCCCTCTCAACCATTCTGTTCTTCTTGGCATTAATCCTCCTTTTGATGATGAACTTCGGTTCCTCCCGAAAAGAGAAGGCTTTACTGGTAAGACAAAAAACAAGTGAAAGGATATAAGACAATGAAAAAGATGATTGCTTTACTGGCTGCAGGAATTCTGTCTTCCCTGTTTTTGGCAGGCTGCGGCAAATCCAATAACGAAAATACCCTCAAGGTGCTAAACTACGGCAAGTACATGGAGCCCAAGGTACTTGAACTGTTCGAGGAGGAAACCGGAATCCATGTGGAATACGATGAATACGAAACCCCGGAAGGCATGTACACCAAGCACAAGGCCGGTGCCATCAACTATGACTTGATTTGTACCTCCGATTACATGATTGAGAAGCTGATTAATGAAGAGGAGGTCCTGGAAATCAACTTTGACAATATCCCCGGCAGAGCCAACCTGGATGAGACCTATTTCCAGTTCTCCAAAGCCTTTGATCCGGAAAACAAATACTCCATGCCCTACTTCTTCGGAACTGTGGGTATCCTCTACAACAAAAATATGGTGGACGAGAATGACATGAATTCCTGGTCCTGCCTGTGGAATGAAAAATACTCCGGTCAGATTATCATGTCCAACAGCGTCCGGGATTCCTTTATGGCCGCCTTGAAATACAAAGGCTACTCCTTAAATACCACCGACGAAGCCCAGCTTCGGGAAGCCCAGGAAATTCTCAAAAACCAGGTTCCTCTGGTTTACTCTTACCTGGTGGACGAGGCCCAGGATGAAATGATAGCCGAGAATGCCGCCATGGCCCTGGTTTACTCCGGTGAAGCCGGACTTGCCATGGACCTCAATGAAAACCTGGGTTACTCCATTCCCCAGGAAGGCTCCAACGTCTGGATTGACTCCTGGTTCATGCCCAAAACCGCCAGACATAAGGAAAATGCGGAGAAATTTCTTGATTTCCTCTGCCGGGAGGATATTGCAGCACTGAACTTTGACTACGTGTACTATGCGACTCCCAACACGGCCCTGTTCGAAAGCCTGAGCCCTGAGCTTCAGCAGAACACCACCATCTTTCCACCCAAGGAGGTGTTAAATAGCTGTGAGGTGTTAAAGTCCTTGGACGAGGAAGCCACCAACCTCTACAATGAGCTGTGGAAGGAAATAAAGTCCGGAGACTAAAAACACTTGCATTTTCATTGAAACCATGATACAGTAAATCCACGCAATTCCCCTTGCGTGGATTTTTCTATTCTGTCTTATCTTTACTTTCAATCTTGACACTTCCGGTTTTCCCATCTTTACCAACAGGAGGTTCTATGACTTACCAACAATTTAAAGCAAATCTTTTGGCTGAGCTAAGCGGACATTTCCCGCCTGATACCGCCATCACGGTTCACACCATTCCCCGAAACAACCAATCCTATGCGGAGGGTTTAACCATCTTGGAATCGGGCTTTAACATCTCTCCCACCATCTACATAGATGAGTATTACCAGGATTTGAAGAAAGGCCTGGCCTTTTCTGATGTCTTCTCCAATATCCTTGGCACCTACTATAACTACCGGCCCGTAGAGAACATCGACCCCGCCTTTTTCAAGGATTTTCGCAATATTAGCCACCGTGTGGCCTTTAAGCTCATTCATTATCAACGCAATGTGGAGCTGTTAAAGGAAATTCCCCACATTCCTTTTCTGGATTTGGCAATGGTCTTTTACTGCCTTGTCACCTCCACCAATCATGCCAACGCCACCATTCTCATCACCCAAGAGCATTTAAGGCTTTGGGAAATCTGTACAGACAAGCTCTATGCTCTGGCCAGGGAAAATACGCCCAGGCTTATGGATTCCCATCTGGAGCAGACCGCTTTCTCTGTCTTATCTCCCACTCCTATGTACATATTATCCAACAAATGCCGCTATTTTGGCGCTGCCTGTCTCTTGTACGACCGTCTTCTTTCCAAGCTTTCCCACAACCTGTCTGCGGATTTTTTCATTATTCCCAGCAGTATTCATGAGGTACTCCTGGTTCCGGCTTCCTCCAATATGAACAAGGAGGATTTCAACCGGATGATTCAGGAGGTGAACAATTCTACCCTCCGCCCGGAGGAGATATTATCCGACCATGTATATTATTACAGCAGCAGCGATGACAAAATTCTGATGTAGAAAAATTCTCACACTCTATTTTTGTATTCTAGCCGGATTTTGTCGGCGATTAGTGCAATAAATTCCGAGTTGGTGGGCTTTCCCTTGCCATTGTTGATGGTGTAGCCGAAGAGCTCGTCGATGGTATCCATCTTGCCACGGCTCCAGGCCACCTCAATGGCGTGTCGGATGGCCCGCTCTACCCGGCTTGGAGTGGTCTGAAACTTCTTGGCAATGGTGGGATAGAGAATCTTGGTAATGGAGTTGAGCATTTCAATATCCATCACTGACATCATAATGGCCTCCCTCAAATACTGATAGCCCTTGATATGTGCCGGAACGCCGATTTCATGGATAATCGCGGTAACCTCACTCTCCAGATTCCGCTCCTTGTACTCAGGTTTTCGTTCATAGGCGTTGACCTTTTTCACCTCTCCGGTAATTCTGGCGCCCCGCTTTTTCACATGCTTGATGCGGTTTAACACCATCTCATTGTCGAAGGGCTTCATAATATAGTAATCGGCTCCCAGACTGAAGGCATCCTCCGTAATCTTTTCCTGACCGATAGCGCTAATCATGATAAATGCCGGAAATTTCGTAAGGCTTCTGTCATTTTTAATCTTATCCATTACGCTCAATCCGTCCAATTTCGGCATTACGATATCCAAAAGAACCACATCCG
>CAPNGW010000206.1 GCA_948665105.1 uncultured Lachnospiraceae bacterium | reverse complement strand
CGTACGGTGGTGTGGGAGGTCGGTAGATAAAATAATTATCTACCTCCTACCCGATGCACCTTCCATGCCTAGTGTCGGCGGATGGCAAAAATACTTGACTGTAAAGCCCCTTGATAGTGTAAAATCATGAATAGAAGGAAAGCAAGAGAATGGGGGTACACAGTATGACAATCAAAGAAATAGAAGAACGCTCCGGCATGACAAGAGCCAATATCCGCTTCTATGAGCAGGAGGGACTGCTCGCTCCGGGCCGGCGGGAAAACGGATACCGGGATTATTCCGAGGAGGATTTGGAAATCCTAAAGCGTATTCGTCTGCTTCGGTCTCTGCATATTTCTCTGGAGGAAATTAAGGCGTTACATACCGGGGAGCAGAAGCTTACAGAAACATTGGAATCCCATGTGGGGGAACTAAAGCAACAGCAGGAGAATCTGGAGGGTGCCCGCCTTGTCTGCCTTGCTATGAAAAAGGACGAGGTGCAGTATGAGACATTGAACGCTCAGCCCTACCTGACAGCGTTGGAGAGGAACGTTCCTGTAACTGGGTCTAAAACGCCTGGGGAATTGGCTTCGGACCGGATTCCCAGAGTGCAGGCGCCCTGGAGGCGTTTTTTTGCCAGAAGCCTGGACTTTGCCATCTACTCATTGATCTGGGATTTGATTCTGATGGGGGTGGCACATGTGAACATCACATTTTTCAGTCCCTTGGAGACGATGTTTAGCACCATCGTTGTTCTGGTGTTGATGTTGATGATTGAACCGCTTTTGCTGAGGCTCTTTGGCACTACGCTGGGCAAATGGATTCTTGGTCTTAGCGTTTTGCATTATGAGGAGCGGCGTCTCACCTATGGGGAGGCGGCCGCACGAACCTGGGGAGTGCTGCTTTGGGGTATGGGTCTTTTGATTGTTCCCGGTTTCAATCTGTATCGAGGCTGGAAAAGTCTGAATGGGTGCCTGGAGGGGGAGATTCTGCCCTGGGAGCCCGATTCCCTTCTCATTTTGAGAGACCAAAAGAGATGGCGCATTGCCGTATGGATTTGTGCCCGGGCTTTGGTGTTTCTTGTGATGGTTGTGGCGGTTGCCATGGCTGGACAGTCAAAGTATCGTGGGGATATTACTGTCAGCCAGTTCTGTGAAGAGTATAACCGCTTGGCAGCTTATTATGATATGGACAGCAATGGATGCCTTACGGAGGATGGCAGCTTTGTAAAACCCCCGGTTTATGGCAATACCTTTGAAATTAGCATTGGAGAGATGGCTGCGCCGGAATTTGAGTTTGCCCAAGAAAATGGCATCATGACAGGCATGAGCTTCACCATTTCCCATGAAAACACGGAATTGTGGGCCAATGGCTGTCAGGAGGAAATGACTCTGTCCGCCCTGGCTTTTCTGGGAGGCCGGAAGAAGGCCGAGAGCCTCCAGGGGGAGGAGGTCAATATCCTGGAATATATCCGGGAGCACCCGTTTGAGGATTTTACACTGGAAACGGGCAATGTTACTATGAGCTGTCAGGTGGAGTATTCTGGATATATGAATACTCGGGAGATGGGCGTGCTTTATCTGGAAGAAAAGGAAGGGGAGGAACGTAACAATTCTTTTTATCTGCATTTTGAGATGAAGAAAGAAGCGGCTTCAAAAAGTTACGGAAAGTGAGCCGTCGGCCCGTCAAAATGCTTTTAGAAAGTTTTTATAATTTTTTAGAAAAAGGACATAGGATTTTGCGCGGAAGCTTGCTATAATGGTATTTGCCATTATAAGGCTTGCAATTACAGACGGAGCGTGAAACGAGGTAAACAAAGATGAAATTAAGAACAAGGCTGATTGTGTCGTTCTGCATCATTATTTTTGTACCTGTGATGCTGGCCGCAGCAGCGCTCTGGGGCTTTGGACAGCTCCAGATGAGAGAATTCCGTCAGGCATACAATGTCAGTACAAATCCATATGAATACCTTACCAATTCTATACAGCTGCTAAGCCGTTTCACCAAGGACAATTACGAGGAGCTTTTGAAGGTGGCCCGGGAGAACCCGGAGAAGCTGGAGGATGTGGGGTATCTTACACAGATAGATGAGGAGCTGTCCGGGAAATATTCTTATCTGGTGGTAAGAAAAGGCGAGGAAGTGATTTTTGCCGGGGAGGAGGTGGACCCCGAGGGTCTCGGCGATTTTGACTATGGGGGAGGCGGCAGCGAATCCGGCACCTATGTGGATGGAGACAGGCAGTGCCTGATTAAACAGATTGATTTTGAGTATTCCGACGGCATCAAGGGGAATATCCTGATTATCACCTCCATGGTGAAGATGGTTCCTGAGCTTAAGGGAATGATTTTTGATATGATGATTTCCGTGGTGCTGATTCTGATTTTTACAGCCGGAATGCTGGTGATGTGGATATACAAGGGTATTTTCAATCCCATACGGAAGCTGCAGATGGCGGCGGAGAACATCAAGGAGGGCAATCTGGATTTTACTCTGGAGCCGGAAAACAATGACGAGATTGGCGCCCTCTGCCAGAGCTTCGAGGAGATGCGTAAGCGCCTTCGGGACTCGGCCGAGGAAAAGATAAGCAACGAAAAAGAGAATAAAGTATTAATCAGCAATATTTCCCACGATTTAAAGACGCCCATTACGGCCATCAAGGGTTATGTGGAGGGTATCATAGACGGGGTGGCGGACACGCCGGAGAAGATGGACAAGTATATTCGGACCATCTATAATAAAGCCAACGAGATGGATACCCTCATCAACGAGCTGACGCTGTATTCCAAGATTGACACCAACCGCATTCCCTACAACTTCAGCCGCCTGAATGTGGCGGAATATTTTGATGATTGTGTGGAGGAGCTGAGCCTGGATTTGGAGGCCAAAAACATTGGCCTTGCGTATTTTAACTATATCGAGGACAGCAGTGTGCAGATTATTGCGGACCCGGAGCAGTTAAAGCGGGTGATAAACAATGTCATCGGCAACTCGGTGAAATATCTGGACAAGGAAAAAGGCTTTATCAACATGCGTATCCGGGATGTGGGGGATTTTATTCAGGTGGAGATTGAGGATAACGGAAAAGGCATTGCCGCCAAGGATCTGCCCTACATCTTCGATAGGTTTTACCGGACGGACGCTTCCCGGAATTCAGCCACCGGAGGCAGCGGCATTGGCCTCTCCATTGTGAAGAAGATTGTGGAGGATCACGGTGGAAGCATCTGGGCAACCAGCAAGGAGCACACCGGAACGATTATGTATTTTGTCATCCGAAAATATCAGGAGGTACCAAATGAGTAAAGTATTGATTATAGAGGACGAGGTCGCCATTGCAGACCTGGAAAAGGACTATCTTGAGCTCAGCGGTTTTTCCGTGGAGATTGAAAATGACGGAAAAGTCGGGCTTGCCCGGGCACTGTCCGAGGATTTTGATATGTATATCCTGGATTTGATGCTGCCCGGCATGGATGGATTTGAGATTTGTAAAAAAATCCGGGAGGGCAAGAATACGCCCATCCTGATGGTCTCCGCCAAAAAGGATGATATTGACAAAATCCGGGGTCTGGGTCTGGGGGCCGACGACTATATCACCAAGCCCTTCTCTCCCAGCGAGCTGGTGGCCCGGGTGAAGGCCCATCTTGCCCGTTATGAACGGCTCATCGGCAGTAACGTGGTGGAGAACGATATCATTGAAATTCGGGGACTTAAGATTGATAAGACCGCCCGCCGGGTATGGGTCAACGGGGAGGAGAAGCAGTTCACCACCAAGGAATTTGACCTTCTGGCCTTTCTGGCACAGAACCCCAATCACGTATTTACCAAGGAAGAGCTGTTCAGCAAGATTTGGGATTTGGAGTCGGTGGGAGATATTGCCACAGTTACGGTGCATATCAAGAAGATTCGGGAGAAGGTGGAGCTGAGTACCTCCGCACCCCAGTATATTGAGACAATCTGGGGTGTGGGATATCGGTTTAAGGTATAGTGACTGTAATCAGTCCATAAACTCCGCAAGTGGCAGCTCCTGGTGAAATACCTTGCTGGAAACCAGAGCGATGGAGCCTAAAAGGGGGGCGTCGCCGTTAAAGGTGGAGTGAGTGACGGAAAGTGGCTGGTACTTTGCGGACAGCACAAGCTGTGACAATTTGTATTGGAGCAATTTTTCAATGATGAAGCCGTTCCCCACGGAATCGTATCCCACGATAATGGAGGACAGATTCAGAAGGTTGACGGCATTTGCCAGGGAGCAGGCTATGTAGGAGCAGAATTCCTCCAATACGCTGACGGCCATTGCATCGCGGGCGTTGCCGGCTGTAATAATGTCTGCCCAGGTGGGAGAGGCCAGGGAGGACAGGGGAGAGCCGGGATAGAAGCCTCGAAGCTCCGCAATCTTGGCGCACATATTTTCCCGGTTGGCATAGAGGTCCAGGCATCCCCGGTTGCCGCAGGCGCACTGGGGACCGTGGAGGTTGATGGAGGTATGTCCAATTTCGCCACTTTGACCGGAATCTCCGTCATACAGCTCGTTGTTGAGCACGAAGCCTGCGCCGATTCCATTCATGATATGAAGATAAGCAAAATTTGAAAGACGCTTGCCAGCACCGAATATCTTTTCGGCATAGGCGCCGGCGGTGGCATCATTTACCAGGGAGACCGGGAGACCGGTGCTCTCTTTTATAATGGCAGCAAGGGGGAGGTTCTCAATGCCGTAAAAGCAGGGCGGGTTCAGGAGCATCCCTTCTTTGGAATTTAAGGGCCCCAGGCAGGAGATTCCGATAGCCAGAATCCGCCGGGATGTGTGCTGCTGGCATTGCACAAAGAGCTCCTCCAGAAGATGGATGAGGCTTTCAGAAGAGTCCAGGACCTTGTAGGAGTGCTCTCTTCGGAAAAAAATATTTCCTCCCAAATCGGCCAGGACAATCTGACAGAGCTCCCGTTTAATCAACATCCCGCAGATGCAGGGAGAGGAGGAGGATAACTGAAGCAGAATG
>CAPNGW010000205.1 GCA_948665105.1 uncultured Lachnospiraceae bacterium | reverse complement strand
CCCTGGCTCCGGGGGACCACGGGACCACCTACGGCGGCAATCCTCTGGTGGGTGCGGCCGTGGATAAGGTCTTTGAGATTTTTGAGCGGGAGGATATTCCCGGTCACGTGCAAAAGGTGAGTGCATACCTTACAGAGAAGCTGGATGAACTGGTGAAGGACAGTGAGGCTGTGACACAGCGCCGGGGACTGGGGCTGATGCAGGGACTGGTTCTGAAGGTTCCTGTGGGAGAAGTGGTGAAAAAGGCACAGCAGCAGGGGCTGATATTGATGACTGCCGGGAGTGACGTGCTCCGGTTCGTGCCGCCTTTGATTATTGAGAAGGAGCATGTGGATGAAATGATGGTAAAGCTTTTGGCGGCTTTGGCATGAATAAAATTCCAATTATGGGCAATCCTATGAAAAAAGAGACGAGAGGAGGAGCGCATCATGATTGGAATTTTTATTGCCCTGATATCCGGTGCCTTGATGAGCCTTCAGGGGGTATTCAACACTCAGGTGACCAAGAGTACCAGCATGTGGGTATCTGCAAGCTGGGTACAGTTTTCGGCCCTGATTATCTGCCTGGTGGCCTGGTTTTTCTGTGACCGTACCAGCTTTTCGGGTCTTTTGACCCTGGAACCCAAATATCTTCTGCTGGGGGGAATCATAGGGGCCTTTATCACCTACACGGTGATTAAGAGCATATCATCTCTGGGACCGGCACAGGCGGTGATGCTGATTCTGATTGCCCAGCTGGTTGTGGCCTGGCTTATTGAGCTTTTTGGACTCTTCGGCGTGGAGAAGGTGCCTTTTGAGTGGCGGCGGCTTCTGGGAATGGCAATCTGCATCGGCGGCATTATTTTATTCAAATGGGAATAATAAAATATTTTTGAAATACCCTTGTAATAAATCAGAAATTCCGCTACAATAAAACTTGATTCAGTGTGATTTCCGTTCCGGAAAGGAATGGAATATGAAAAGAAACAGAATAAAAAATGCGCCGTTGACGGTGGTGTTGTGTGTGGCGCTGTTGTTGGCCGGATGTAATAATCAGGCTGGTTTTTATGTGGAACGGCAGCAGGATGCGAGCTTAAAGTCCTCTGGAGGAACGGAAGTATCTGAAGAAAGCAATGACATTCCCTCCGCCGGGCAAAAGGGCGGGGAAATGTCTGAGGAACATGGTACGCAAAAGGCGGCGCCGGGCGAATCTTATGATACCGGGGAGGACAGCCCGGATGAGATTTACGTTCAGATTTCCGGCGAGGTACTGCACCCAGGCGTCTATAAGCTTCCGGCCGGAAGCCGTATTTTCGAGGCTGTGGAGCTGGCCGGGGGAATTACGCCGGAGGCGGAGTTGTCTTCCGTCAATCAGGCAGAGATGCTCAGCGACGGCCAGATGGTATACATTTACGCTGTGGGAGAAGAATGGAAAAGCCTGCCCGGACAGACCACCGGGGAGACAGAGACAGGGGATGGAAGGATGAATATCAACACCGCCTCAAAGGAGGAGCTTTTGACTCTTCCAGGTATTGGACTGTCCAAGGCGGAGGATATCATTTCCTGGCGGGAGGCTAACGGCCCCTTTGACCGTGTGGAGGATATTATGAATATCCGGGGGATTAAGGAAGGCGTTTTTTCCAAAATTGAGGACCGCATCAAAGTTAATTGAGGTGAGAGAATGGCAAAAAAGGTTCTGGTAGTCGATGATGAAAAATTAATCGTGAAGGGGATTCGTTTCAGTCTGGAGCAGGATGGAATGGAAGTGGACTGTGCCTACGATGGAGAGGAAGCCTTAAAGCTTGCCACAGAGAACCAGTACGATATGATTCTTCTTGACATCATGCTGCCCAAGATGGACGGCTTCGAGGTGTGCCAGCAGATTCGGGACTTTTCCATGGTACCCATCGTCATGCTCACAGCCAAGGGAGACGATATGGATAAGATTCTGGGACTGGAGTACGGCGCGGACGACTACATAACCAAGCCATTCAATATTCTGGAGGTAAAGGCTCGCATCAAGGCGATTATGCGAAGGGCCGGCCAGAATCAGACCAAGACAGAGGAGTCAAGGATTATTAAGAGCGGAGATTTGAAGCTGGACTGCGAGAGCCGCAGACTGTATATTCAGGACAAGGAAGTCAATCTCACCGCCAAGGAATTTGACTTGCTGGAGCTTCTGGTGACCAATCCCAACAAGGTGTACAGCCGGGAAAGCCTTCTGGACCTGGTCTGGGGTTACAAATATCCGGGGGACGTGCGGACCGTGGATGTACATGTGCGGCGTCTCAGGGAAAAAATCGAAAAGAATCCCAGTGAGCCTCAGTATGTTCACACCAAGTGGGGTGTGGGCTACTACTACCAGGGTTGATACAGGTGTCAAGCATGAAAAGATTCAAATTTGTCAAAAGTCTGAAATTCCGTCTCTTCCTGTTGCTGGCGGTAATCGGAATTCTGCCGGGGATTGTGCTCCGGGCAGGCCTGTTAAAAAGCTATGAGAACCGGGCTGTAACCAACCGCAGCATTGAGATTCTAAGTCAGGCAAAGATACTGGGAACCCAGATTGTCACCTATGACTATATTAACAATACCCCTTCGGACATTATCAGCAGCCAGCTGAGTATGCTGTCCAATATTTATGACGGACGTGTGATGGTCATCAACAGCCGGTTTCAGATTGTGAAGGATACTTACAGCCTGGATGTGGGAAAGACCATTATTTCCGAGGAGGTAATAAAAAGCTTTCGAGGTGAGGAAATCACAAAGTACGACTCCAGGGACAGATACATAGAGATGACGCTGCCGCTTTTGGACAATCAGACACAGGAGATTCTGGGGGTGATGCTGGTCAGTGTATCCACGGACGGTATTGTGGACAATTATGAGTACCTTAAGGGAAATGCCCTGGTGATAGAATTTGCCTTGTCCGTTGTCGTTGTGGCGCTGTCCATTTTTCTTGCCGTCCGTCTGGTAGGTCCCATTGGAAAGATTACAAAATCCATCGATGCCATCCAGACCGGGGAGGGAGAAGAAGCCTTGTCTGTATCTGACTATACGGAGACGGAGGCCATCTCCAATGCCTTCAACCAGATGATTAAGAGGATGCAGGTCATCGACCAGTCCCGGCAGGAATTTGTGTCAAACGTGTCCCATGAGCTGAAAACCCCTTTGACATCCATGAAGGTTCTGGCAGATTCCCTGCTGGGTCAGGAAAATGTGCCTGCAGAGCTGTACAAGGAATTTATGACAGATATTGCCGATGAGATTGAACGGGAAAATAAAATTATCAACGACCTTTTGTCTCTGGTGAAGATGGACAAGTCTGCCGGAGAACTGAATATTTCACTGATAAATATCAATGAGCTTCTGGAATTGATTTTAAAACGGTTAAAGCCCATTGCCGAGAGGCAGAACGTGGAGCTGGTACTGGAAAGCTTCCGCCCGGTGACGGCGGAGGTGGATGAGGTGAAGCTTACGCTGGCCCTTAATAACCTCATTGAAAATGCCATCAAGTATAACCGTGAAGACGGCTGGGTACATGTGTCTCTGAATGCAGACCACAAGTACTTTTTTGTGAGAATTGAGGATTCCGGCATTGGTATTCCGGAGGATGCTCTGGAGCATATTTATGAACGTTTTTACCGGGTGGATAAATCCCATTCCCGGGAAATCGGTGGGACAGGCCTTGGGCTTGCCATTACCAGAAACGCAGTTCTCATGCATCGGGGAGCCATTAAGGCTCACAGCAAAGAGGGAGAGGGAACGGTGTTTACCGTCCGCATTCCCTTGAATTACATTGCATAGGAGAGGGACATGAAAAGAAAAGGAACCTTTGCACTTCTGTGCATGTTAACTCTCCTGATGCTTGCG
The DNA here is from genome assembly GCA_948665105.1 of uncultured Lachnospiraceae bacterium. GTDB lineage: Bacteria > Bacillota > Clostridia > Lachnospirales > Lachnospiraceae > 14-2. The sequence goes on along the minus strand of CAPNGW010000205.1, from coordinate 1,123 downwards.
CTTGACGGATGCAGCCAAGGGGAGCAGAAGGAGAAATCGGATTATTATATTTATTATTTGAATAAAGAGAAAACAAAAAATATCCCGATGGATTACGAGCCCCAGTCGGAGAAGGATGAGGAGGTCATCAGCGATATGATTTCGAAGCTGAGCCAGAATCCCGACAGTGTGGATTATGTAAGGCCTCTGGGGAGTGTCAGAATATTGTCCTGGTCCCTGGAAAACAGGCAGCTGCAGCTGAACTTTGGAAGCGAATATTCTCAGCAGGACGGGATTATAGAGGTGCTGTGCCGGGCGGCTGTGGTGCGCACGCTGATTCAGGTGAGCAGTGTGGACAGTATTTCCTTTTATGTGGGAGATGCGCCGCTGATGGACAAAAGTGGAACGCCGGTGGGGCTGATGACTGCCGAGAGCTTTATCGAGAATCCCGGGGAGCAGATTAACTCCATCCAGACAGCCACCCTGACCTTGTATTTTGCAAATGCAGAAGGCACAGGGCTGGTGCAGGAGGTGCAGGAACGCCATTACAACAGTAATATTTCTCTGGAAAAGCTGGTGATGGAGCAGCTGATAGCAGGTCCCATTGGCGGAAACGGCATGTCGGCCATTCCCGCCGGAACCAAGCTGGTCAGCGTGTCCGTGCTGGACGGGGTATGCTTTGTGAATCTGGACGGAGCCTTTTTAAATCAGAACTTTGAGATTGAGGAAGGGGTTGTCATTTATTCCATCGTCAACTCTTTGGTGGAGCTGCCCAACGTGAACAAGGTGCAGATTTCCGTGAACGGGGATACCAACATGAACTACCGGGAGAAATTTTCCCTGACCACTGTGTATGAGCGAAACCTGGATTATTTGGCTCCGGCAGCCGGGCAGACGCCTGAGGAGGAGAACGGGGAAGCGGAAGAAACAGAAACGGAAATAGAACTGAAAGAGGGAGCGTAGGAGCAGTAAGCTGCAAAGGGAGAATGCTGCAAAGAGAGCTTATTTTTCACTTTATTTGAAACAGAGAGGAGAAAACCATGGCAGTACGGGTGTTGACCCAGGCTGCGGTTTCTTTTCTTCTTGGAATTGTGGCCGCCCGGTACGGGCGGCTGTGGGGGTACGGGCTATGTGTGGCCTGGCT
>CAPNGW010000204.1 GCA_948665105.1 uncultured Lachnospiraceae bacterium | reverse complement strand
GGGCCGTGGGCTCTCCCACGCCGATAATTCCGCCGCCCCGATGTACAAACTCCTTGACCCTTGAGGAAATCACCGGGTCGCACCACCAATCTCCTCCGGTGTGGGCAGTGTCTGCATCTCCCACGTTAATAATCACATCGATATCCTTTAGAATGTCCGAATTCTCTTTGATATCCTCAAAGCTTATAAATTTCACGTCAAAGGGCGCGCCGGACAAAGCTTCGATTATGCCTGCATAGGAATAGTTCTGCTTCTGGTACAGGGCATGGTGGACCATATGGCATCCCCAGGCCCGCATTTTCCCCCAGCAGTTCAGTACCGCCACCCGTTTCACACAGTAGGGTGTGCAGCCTTCTATATTTCGGTAAAGCTCACGAAACTCGTTGCAGACATCCTCCACATACTCCACAAACTCCGGGAAATCCAGGGCCAGGCTTAAGTAACCGCCGTAGCCGATGCGCTCCACCGGCTTTCTTAAAATTGCCCGGCGTGCTGTTACCCAGTTGACCTTGGCCTCCTTCACCGGGTCTCCTCCCTCATGGAAGGTGTCCGGGAAAAAGTATGGGAGCAGGCGTCCCTCGGTATAGCTTACGCCTTCGATATCGCTGATAAGTCTCAGGGTGGAGCCGTTTCCTACACTGCCCACCACAGCGTCCAGCCCCATGGTCTTAAATTCCTCCATGAAGGGCTCCGTGCCAATCCAGTGGTCACCCAGAAACATCATGGCCTCTCTGCCGTATTCATGGGTAATGTCCACCATTTCTCTGACAAGCTTGGCCACCTCCCGGCGCTGAAAGGCCTGAAAGTCCTTGTATTCCCTGGTGGGAATCCTATACTGGTTATTATAATAGCCCTGGTCAATGATAAATTCCGGGCGGAATTTGTATCCCACCTCTTTTTCAAACTGCTCCAAAATATAGGGACTTACCGAAGCAGAGTAACCGTACCAGTCCACGTATTTTTCCCGTGCCAGCTCATCAAAAATCAGCGTGAACTGGTGGAAAAATGTGGTGAACCGAAGAACATTTACATAGGGAAAGTCTTCCATGAATTTTCGGAGCCTTTTCATGGTAAATGCACGTGTTTTGGGCTGACGCACATCAAACGTAATCTGGTGCTCCACGTCCTGCCAGTCATTGATTACCGCATTGTACATATGTACCGGGTCCCACATGATATAAGCCAGGAAGCTCACCGTATAATCATGAAAGGGGGTACTTTTGATTACAACCTCACCGCTGTCCTCCTGATAACTCCACATAGATGTGGGAACCGGTTCTCCGGTACTGCGGTCCATAACCTCCCACCAACGCGTGATATCGTCTCTGGTATTTGGGGTAAGCATATCCGGATACAGGCCGCGCATCAATGGAATCCTCAAAGTCTCCCCCTCCGCAGTGCAGGCGGGCGTCATAACATACATCTGCTGTATTTCATCGGGATTTTTCCTGGCCCAGTCGTTGTCTTTCCGAGTAGTATAATAGGTGGAGTATACTTTCAGGCCGGCATCCTTAAGCTCCTTTGGAAAATCCGTCCCGTCGCAGTCTCTGACCGCGTCTGCCCCCCACTTCTTTGCCAGACGCAGGGTATCCTGCACCACATCCACGTCCGTAGGTATTGTTACACGTCCTCTTTGTTCCATGTTATTGCTCCTCACATTTTCTATTTATATTGCCGGTTGTAAAGCCACAGCAGGAGTACAAGACCTGCCACGCCCAGAAGCTGTGTCAAAAGTCCAGGGGCGCCGATACTTCTCTGGCCTACAATTACAAGGCTCACGCAAACCACAAATACCACAAGCACAATAAGCCCAATTATAAGTTTTTTCGTGGATTCTTTCATTCCTGCCACCTCCTAGCCTTTCAGTCCGCCAACAGTCATACCCTGGGTCAGACGCTTCTGCACGCACATGTAGAGAATTAATGTGGGCAGCATCACAATCACAAGGCCTGCATACATCTGTCCGTACTGCACCGCCGATTTCTGTGCTGCCATCAGGTTCATAAGCCCCACTGGCAACGTCTTAATCTCCGGCTTCGTCAGCAACGTCATGGAAATGATATACTCATTCCAGAACGCCAGGAACTGGAACAGAATCACTGTCACGATGCTGGGCCTGGCCATGGGGATGATAATCTGAACCATGGTGCGGAAATATCCGGCGCCGTCCACATAAGCTGCCTCCTCATAGTCCCTGGCCAGGGATTTGAAATACCCGGACAGCAGATAGATGGTGAAGGGCAGAGCCGTGGCTGCGTACACCAGAGCCAGCACAAATAAGTTGTTTAAGAAAAATGTTTTCTCAAATGCTTTCCGAAGTGCCATATCGCCGTTATTCAGCATCAGGAAAATGGGAACCACAATATAGTTCACATTGATAAATAAGCCCGCCATAAACAGGGTGTTCCAAAACCCGCGGCTCTTGAACTTAAACCGGGCCAGCACATAGGATGCCGGCAGAGCAATCACAATCAAAAGCACCAGGGCCATGGCTGTCACCAACACAGAGTTGAGCATATATTCGCCCATGTTGGCTGTCTGCCAGGCATCCACAAAGTTCTGAAAATACAATCCCTCTGGCAGTGCCCAGGGGCTTCCGTAAAATTCCGAATTCTGCTTCACGGAGGCCACAAACACCCAGAGTACCGGCACCAGAATGGTGATAACCAGTAAAATCAAAACCAGATAAATCAGAATTTTTCCCAGCACGGAGCCTTTTCCGTACTGCTCGTCATTTCTTTTATTCATGTTCGTCTCCCCCTTTCCTAGAATTCAATCTCATCACGCTTGGTTACGGCATTCAAAACACCTGCCAGCGCAAAGGAGAACAAGAATACCATAACGCCGATGGCCATACCATAACCGTAAGACGAGTTGGTATAGGCTTCCTGATACATGTAGCTTAGGAATACGCTGGAGGCCCCGTCCGGTCCCCCGTTGGTCATGGCCTTTACCATCAGGAAGCTCATGTTGATGGTACTGATAATAAAGAAGGTCAGGGTAGTACGGATGTTGGTCCAAATCAGCGGCAGGGTGATGGAAAAAAATTGTTTTGTCTTTCCTGCGCCCTCTAAGGATGCCGATTCATAAAGGCTCTCAGGCACATTTGCCATACTTGCCATGTACATAACCATGTAGTAACCGATGGCCTGCCATACCATGGCGATTACGATACTGTAAATTACCAGCTTCTGATTGCCCAGCCACAGGATGGGGTCCGCCTCTGCGCCGCGGAACAGGTTCAAAATGCTGTTTAAAAGTCCCTGATTGGGGTCGTAGATAGCGGAAAAAATAGCGCTGATAACTACAATGGAGAGAATATTGGGGATGTAGAACACAATTCGAAAGAAATTCTGTCCCTTGATTTTCTCTCTTGTTAAAATTGCTGCAAATACCAAAGCCAGACAGAAGGTCACCAGCGTCACCACTACAATCAAAAGGATGCTGTTCTGAAATGCCTGGAAAAATTTTGGATTGGTAAACAAGCTCTTAAAGTTGGAAAGTCCCACAAAGGTTTTCTCCGCCGTATAGCCGCCCCATTTAAACAGGGACATGCGGAATACGTCGATGGTGGGAATAATCATAAAAACAATAAATAGAATAATGGCCGGGGCCGTACAGCCGATAATAAACCCGGTTCTTCTCTTTCTGCTTCTCAAAGTTTCCATACTGTCATCTCCTACCTGCAGGTTTTTTCAAAAAGGCCGGTGAGCATTCCGCCCACCGGCCTATTTCACCTTGCAGCTTGCATGCTTTTTATTATTTCAAAGCTGCTCTCAATGCGTCACTGTCTGTCTTAATCTGGCTTAACCAGTCTTCCATGGTCTTGTCACCTGTTACCAGAGAGTTTACAGGATCCATGAAGGTTCCGCGGATGGTAATACCCTCCACCGGCTCGGTTGCTGCAAATGCATCCAGAACTGCAACTGCACCTGTGTCATAGATTGCGTAGTAAGTCTGATTGTCGCCGCTTAACTTCTCAACCATACCCTTAATAGGCTGTACTGCGTTGCCTTTTTCTGCAAAGATGGCTGCAGCTTCATCAGAATAAAGGTATGCGATAAACTCTTTTCCAAGATCCTGGTTCTCAGCGCCTGCGGGCATCCAAATCTGCTCAAAGAAGGAATAGGAAGCGCGCTCGCCGCCCTCAGTCACTGCGGGAAGTGCGGTGAATCCCCATGCAAAGCCTTCTTCTCTGGGTGCTTCTGCCATCTCGCCGATTACCCAGTTACCGTTGGGCATGAACAATGCTTTGTTGTCCAGAACCAGCTGCTGGTTCTTACGGAAATCGTTGTCGTTGGCGTTAGCCGGTGTGGTGGACTCGGTATAGGAAGCCAGCTTCTCAATAATTTCAAAAGCCTGCTGTGCTTCAGGGGTATCCCAGATACCTTCTTCATATCTCAATGCTTTTGCAAACATCTCCTGTCCCATGGTCTGATGAAGCAGGGAATACAGGAAAGCATCAAAGTATCCGGCAGTGGGATAGGTAAACAGTGCAATACCTTCTGCCTTGGCAGTTTCGCCCAACTCCCACATCTCATCCCAGGTGGTAGGAACGCTCCAGCCCTTCTCATCGAAGAGTCCCTGGTTGAAGAACAGTCCGCAGGGGCCATAGAACATGGGCATTAAGTAGGTCTTGCCATCGCCGTAAGGATTCACAATGGTGTTGTCCAAGAAGCCCGGAAGCACCTTATCGCCTACGGTTACACTCTCACCCGGAATGGTCATGGATACAACGTCACTTAAGTCCACAAGGTTGTTGTCACGGATGAAGGTCTCAGTCAGGGCCTGCTCGGAGCCCACTGCACGAAGGATAACATCGGGGTAAACGCCGGACTTCATGTCAGGTGTGATGATGTCCTCCAGCTTCTTGTCGATGGTCAGCTCTACGGTCACGCCTTCATGGCTGGCTTCAAACGCTGCCACTACTTCCTTCCACATATCCTGGCCGTATGCAGTTTCCACTGCAGCCACCTTCAGCACCTGTCCGTCACCGGAGGGCTTATCGGCCTAGTCGG
>CAPNGW010000203.1:2968-5023 GCA_948665105.1 uncultured Lachnospiraceae bacterium | reverse complement strand
TGTTTCGCCTCCGGGCTGGGCAGTGCCCCCGGCGGAATTATTCCCTCCTGACTGGCTTGAACTGCTTCCTGAGCTTGATCCGGTCTCTTTTTTAAGAGGATCATCCTTATAATAATAGCATATCACCGGAAATCCTTTGTGCACATATCCAAAAACCTTCTCCGCTATCGCCGGAGGAAGGTTGACGCACCCCCGGGAGCCATTGGTTTTATAGATGTTCCCGCCAAATGAACTTCTCCAGTAAGCATCATGCATGCCGTAGTTGCCATAGAAAGGCATCCAATAAGTTACAGGTGTCTCATAATCCCGTCCTCTGAGAACTGCCCCCTTCTGTTTATACGCCACACCAAAAACTCCTTCCGGTGTAGCCCGATCCAGGGTGGTGTTCCCCGTCACACAATCCGTCTCCAAAATCACTTCCCCGTCCATATACAGATACACATGCTGATGTGTAATATCCACCTCCACATAGGAGTCTCCTATATCACTCTCTCCTTTTTGCATGGCGGTGCTGCTGTATACCGGCTCTCTCTCTGTGACACTTCCCTGGTAGATCAGATTGATCAGTTCTTCTTTTTCCTTTTCCCTGTCTGTCTTCCACCCGTAATACCCGCTGGGAAGCGTCAGCTCCACTCCCAGGGAAGTTGTAAATTTGCGTTTTTTCCCGTAAGTATCATGTTCTTTGGCCTGTGCTTTGATAAATTCTGCCACCTTCTCCTCATCCAGCACTGCCTTACCGTCCTCCACCGTGATCCAATCCTTCAAAGTCTCATGGTCCAAAATTACCTCTGTTCCATTCCAATCATAAGTAATCTTTGTGCCCAGCCATTTATTTATCTGGTTCACCACATCTGTGAGAGCCTTGCTGTCACTCTTGATCTCCGCCTCCGCATAGCAGCCATTTTCTTCGGCATCCAGTATTGTTTCCCCTTTGCCCAAGGTATCACCTACCAGCAATACCAGCTTATTCACATCCAGTTGAGCTCCATCGGTTTCCGCAACAATCTCATAACACTTATTCTGTTCCGAATATCCACCGATATACGCGTTCACAGGCTTAAGCATATTCTCCTTTTTGCAGGCATCCCATGCCTCCACTACACTTTTAAGAAGTTCTTCGTCAAAACTTATCCCCTGCTCTACAGAATAGAAGCTGTTTTTTCCAATGAACGCCTGTATCCACCCTAACACTTCCTGCTGTTCCAAAAAGCTCTCCACTGCTTCAAGGGTACCTGTATAGACCAGGTGGATATCCGTGGGCGATATGGCTCCCAGGATGACTCCCGGATCTCCCGTCTTATAGTCCCGGCCCTTTACCTCCAACACGTATCCTTCGGCCCGTCCGTCCAACAAACCCACTACATCTTCGGCCTTCAGATTGCTGCAGTCAATACCATTTATACTCGTATTCGGCAGAAAATGTGTCTGATAGTAAAACACTCCTCCGCCATAAGCTGCGGCAGCCACCGCCGCCAAAGCGGCAAGCACACTTCCCGCCACAACAACCTTTTTTCTTCCGCCCTTTCGTGGTTTGGCCACCTCATCCGGCTTTGCCTCTTCAATCGGCGAACTTTTTAAGGATTCATCCTCCTGCCTTTCTTTCATAAGTTCCACTCCATTCACTCCACAATAATAATTTGCTACCTTCGCGGATAACACAGTAATTATAACACACTTTTTCGCAAAAAAATAGCACTAAAAGGCATAACTTATGCCTTTTAATGCCATTTTCCTTCTCTGCAAAAAAATAATGCCCAGAACCGGAATCGAACCAGTGACACGAGGATTTTCAGTCCTCTGCTCTACCAACTGAGCTATCTGGGCATTGAGTAGCGGGGACAGGATTTGAACCTGTGACCTTCGGGTTATGAGCCCGACGAGCTTCCAGACTGCTCCACCCCGCGTTATTCAATTAATATATATGACTCTCCTATCAAAATTATACCTGAACTTTGATAAGAAATGGATGGAGGTGGATTCGAACCACCGAAGCATGTTGCAGCAGATTTACAGTCTGTCCCCTTTGGCCACTCGGGAATCCGCCCTTATTCTATT
>CAPNGW010000203.1:0-2958 GCA_948665105.1 uncultured Lachnospiraceae bacterium | reverse complement strand
ACAAATGCAGAAATTCGTGATATACCCCCCCCCCCCAATTTTTTGTAAACCTCCACGCCTTTGCTCGCCCACTCGGCCTTATACATGGCTCTGTCTGCCCTGTCGTACATCTCCAAAAAGCTATTGCATTTTTTCCCGGAAAAGCAGATTCCCGCAGAGCAGCTCCAAACCCGGTTATCCTTCTCTTCAATATATTTCAGGAAATCCTGACAAAGGCATTCTGCTTCCTGCTCGCCGCAGTCCTTTAGCATCACGCAGAATTCATCTCCTCCTACGCGGCCCACAATACCCTTATCCCGAAAATACTCCTTAAGAAGATCTGCAAAACGAACCAGATAATAGTCCCCGCTGACATGTCCGTAAATATCATTCACTTGTTTAAAATTGTTCAATTCCAGCATAAGAAAAGCAGCCTGGCACTCCTCTTTTGCTAATATTTGATCCACCAGGTACTCCAGATAGCTTCGATTATATACGTGAGTCAGACCATCAAGGCAAACTGCAGCATGCAGGTCTTCTCCTCTGTACTCCAGATATGCCTCGATTGCAGGTTCCAAAAATAGCGTACTTTTTGTCATTACAATTCCCTCGCATCCTTGAAAGTAGTATATTTCTATATTATCACAAGATTCCTAAAATTTCCACTTATTTATTGCTATATTCCACCTTAAGTCAATTCATACTAAGTAAAATATGCATGAACAGGAAGGAGGAGCGCTATGTCCTTTGGGGAAAAACTAAGAAATCTTAGAAAATCTGAACGTTTGACACAAAAGCAATTGGCAGAACGCATTGGGGTTGCAAAAAGTATTGTCAGCTATTATGAGAGCGGTCACCGGTATCCCAGCTATGATGTCCTGGTAAAAATTGCCCATGTTTTCCATGTTTCCACGGATTATCTGCTGGACATGGAAAAACGGCGGGTATTGGATGTGTCGGATTTGCCGGAAGAGTCCATTGCAGTGCTGGAGGTAGTGGCCAACGCCTTACGAGGAAAATAAAAAAGAGCAGCTGGTTCTTACACGCCAGCTACTCTATGGATTTTAAGGATTCCGCCATATTGATGCGGTTTATTTTATGGCGCATCAGAATGTCTACGCATACGGTGAAGGCCAGTACCAACAGAATAGAGTAAAGGTAACTCAAGGGCAAAATCTTGATATCCGGAGATACCATGTCTATCTTGATTCTTAAGATAACAAAGCGGTGAAGGAGGATGCCCAGGGGGATACCCACCACGATGCCCATCACAGAGAGAACCATGCTCTCCCGAAACACATAGGTGCCTGTTTCCCGGGGATAGAACCCCAGGACCTTCAGTGTAGCGATTTCCCGGACGCGCTCGGAGATATTGATGTTGCCCAGGTTAAAGAGTACGATGAAGGCCAAGCCTGCTGCACTTAAGATAATGAGCGCCACAATATAATTCATACTCTCCATGGTATTCTCCACCCTTGCCCGCATGTCAGCCACCACAGAAATGTTGGCGGCATTTGTCATGTCCGACAGGTAGGAGGCCACCTGGTAATGGTCGGTGCCTTCTGACAGGGCCATGTAAATGGTCTTGGGCCCAAAGACTTCCCCAAAGTACTCCTCATATGTGTCCGCGGTCATATATGCATAGTAGAAGGTAAAGTTGTCAAAGATTCCGGCCACGGTCAGAGGCTTTGTCACGATATCCCCCATGCGCAGAACCACCTCTTCTCCGATTTCTGCCCCAAAGGCTTCTGCCAGACGCTTGTCTATGAGTATCTCACCTTTCCCGGGAATCTCCACCGTATCGCTTCCCAGATGAAAATCCACACACTGGCGGATGGACTCATCCTCAGATACCATAAGGGTAACGGTCTTTGCTCCTCCATCATAGGGAGCATCCACGGAGGTTTCCATGAGTACGGCCTGGCTGGTGATGGAATCCTTAAACTGTTCCTTTATTTCTTCCAGCGTCTCCTGGGTCACAGACTTGGTATAGGTGGCGCTGATACCGTATTTTAAAATATTGTCATACTGGTCGTTGACAATGTTGGAAACAGAGTCGTTGACACCAAAGCCCGCCATCACCAGAGCCATACAGCCGGCAATCCCCACAATCATCATAAACATGCGCTTTTTGAAGCGAAACACATTTCGGGCGGAAACCTTGTGCAGGAATTTTAAACGCTTCCAGAAAAAAGCAGCCCTTTCCAGCAAAATCCGCTTCCCGGCGGCGGGAGCCTTGGGACGAATCAGCTCAGCCGGGGGATGCATAAGCTCCATCCGGCAGGACAAAAATGTGGTTCCCACAGAGCACAGAAGGGACACCAGCATGGAAAAGACAAACAGCCAGACATTATCCACCATGATGATATCCGCAAATCCGTACAGTATGTCGTAGGCCTTCCAAATGGCCGCCGGAAACATGCGGGAGCCGAAGAAATATCCCACACAGACCCCCAGAAATGCAGCGCTTCCGGAGTAAATCATATATTTGGACAGGATGGCATTCTTGGTGTAGCCCAGGGCCCTTAAGGTTCCAATCTGGGTCCGCTCGTCGTCCACCATACGGGTCATGGTGGTGGAGCACACCAGGGCGGCAATCAGAAAGAAGAAGGCCGGGAAAATTTTCGCCACACCGTCCACAATGCTGACGTCGCTCTCATAGCTGGCATAGCCCACATTGGTCTCCCGGTTCAGCGCATAAACCTTGGGCTCCTCCAAATCCTCAAGCTCTTCCTTGGCGTCGGAGATCTCCTTTCGGGCATCTTTAAACTCCGTTTCCAGCCGGGCAAGGCCGTCCTCATATTCCTTCCAGCCCTCCTTAAGCTCTTGCTCACTGTCTGCAATTTCCTGCTCACCGTCTGCGATTTCCGCCTGGGCCTCCGCCAGCCTGTCCTTACCCTCCTGGATTTGTCCACGGCTTTCCTCCAGCAGAGTACGGCTTTCAGAAAGAGCTATGCGGTTTGCTTCCAGCTGGCTGCG
>CAPNGW010000202.1 GCA_948665105.1 uncultured Lachnospiraceae bacterium | reverse complement strand
GCGGTGGCTGCATGGAGGCGGAAGTAAAAAGCCAGGCACGGCATATGCTGGCAGGAAGCAACCGCCATACGACTTGCTTTGTGGATATGACGGGTCCGGAGGCGGAAGAGGAAGGCATGGTCTGTGGCGGGACGATGGAAATCTTTTTGGAAGTGCTGTAATACATGAAATATAGAAAGCTCGCAATGCGGGTTTTCTTTTTTTGAGAAAATTCCTAAAATATTTACAATGGCTGCCAAAATATAGTGACTTCTCCTGGGGAAAGAAGAGATATCATTGTAATTGTGGGAAAGTATATTCCACAATATTATTCAAAGGAGAAGATGTTATGAAAAGTATGAAGTGGTACAAACGTCTGGCCGCCACAGCGTTGGCAGGCTGTATGACACTTGGTCTGCTCATTCCCACCGTACAGCCTATGAAGGTGCAGGCGCAGAGTGGGGGGAAGGTAACCTGGGAAGAGGTGCAGAAGATTATTTCCCGCTATTACGGTGAATGGACGGACCAGAAGTACGAGGGGGCAATCACACCCAGGATTCCTCACACGGCGTTGCTGGGTAACGGTGACATGGGAGTGACTTCTTACGGAGTGGAGGGAGAAAAGACCTTCCTCATTTCCAAAGGTGATTTCTGGAATTACAATGCAGGGGCAATCACCATCGGAGGAGTGACGGTGAAGGAAGCCGCAGATCCAGGCATGCCGTCAGCGGAGAACCTGACCGCCAAAGTGATACGGGCGTGGTCAAGTTCTAACCATTCGGAATTCCCGGCGGACAGAACAACCTCCGGCTATCAGAAAGGCATGGAGGGATGGGTATCCGAAACCATGGGGAGTACCAACAATGAATCTCCCTGGATTGCTTATGAATTTGAGGAAGCCGTAACCATCGGAGAATGGATTGTGGTGGGTGATGGTGGCTCCCGGGGACCCCAGGAAGCAGGAAATAATCCCAGTGATTTCCTGGTACAGGTTAGTGCGGATGGGGAAAACTGGACTACGGCAGATTCCGTAACCGGCAATACAGAAGGAATTATAGACCATATTCTGGTGAATCCGGTAACCACCAGGTACTTAAGATTTTATTTTACCAAGCCCCAGCAGGGGGATAATGGCAATGACACCAGGGGCCGTGTGGCGCAGGTCTTTCTGTATGAGGACAACAGCGGCGCTGCTGGTGTGGATAAAGGAACGAATGTAGCCCAGGGCTATGAAGAAATCAAAGGCAGCAGCCAGCATGAGAGCTATGGGCCCAACCGTGCAATTGACGGTGACTTTGTGTATGGAAATGAAGGCTGGGTAACGGCCGTTGATTCAACTCCCTGGATGGCAATAAAGTATGGCACACCCATTACCTTCAGCTATTATGAACTCCTTGGTGATGGTGCAATCCGTGATAACGGCGAAGCCAGAAATAATCCGAAAGCTTTCAAGGTGCAGGTAAGTGATGATGACACTGTATGGGATAATCCTGCAGACGACAGTAAGTGGACAACAGTAGATGAGGTTACCGACAATAGCCAGGGAGTGATTAAGCGTACCCTTAATCAAGCCGCTGCAGGCAAATATGTCCGTTTCTTCTTTGATATCCCCACACAGGCATCCGATGACGATTCCAGAAATAACCCCAGGGCCAGAGTGGGACGTATCGAGCTATATAACAGCGAAGTTCCTGTCTCTGTAAATGGCGACGGCAGCGGTGTGTATGAAGGATCCGCTCCCGGATTTGGCTCTGACGGGCCCTTTCATGAGGTTATGAACCTGGACTCTGCGGATGTGGATACATCCATCTACTTCAGTGACGCGCCGGTTGAGATAAATACCTGGACAGCAGAGAAAAATCTGCTAATCTCCCAGCTTACCTCCACAGCAGACCGTGATTTGAAGCTTGAAATCAGCACATGGGTGAAAGCAGACGATGCAAAATATTCCACTGCTGTGAAAGAAGAGAACGGCCAGCATTATGTGACCCGCCAGTCTCAAAAGAGAAATACAGGTGAAGCAAAATCCTTTGTTTCCGAAGCTGCCCTTACAACACGTGTAATTGGTGCAGCAGTGGAAAATAAGAAAACTTCTACCAGCGGAAGCGCAGAACAGTATGTGACCCTTCCATCTGGCGGAACCATCTATGTAGTCACCGCGGTTGGCGGCGGCGGACAGACCTATAAGGCGTCGGATATGTCCTTGATTGGCGATGACCCGGTTGCAGAGACAGAAGCCCTGGCAAATTCTGTTGCAGACGAAAATGCTATCAAAGCGTTGCGTGAGGAGCATGACGCCTGGTGGCAGGATTTCTGGACACGCTCCTATATTGATTTTGGAACGAGTGACGCAACCTTAAACCAGATTCAGTCCTATTATTACGGGGCCTTGTATCTGGTTGGCTCAGGACTTCGCTCCGACGGGCTGGCCAGCGGGCTTTACGGAAACTGGTTTACCACAGACGAGCCCACCTGGAAAGGGGACTACCACCTGAACTATAACTTTATAGCAGCATATTACGGACTGAACGCTTCCAACCATTCTGACCTGACCCTTCCCGCAGGGAAGGCGCTTCTGGACTATCAGGAAGAGGCACTGAGGAGAGGACAGAGTACGGAACAGCTTCGCAGAATTGTTCCGGATGTTTTCGAGGATATGGTGATTGCTCCAAAGATTGCAGCAGGCAAGATTGATGGGAATAACGGAATCAAGGGCGCGGCTATCTTTCCGGTAGGTATCGGACCCTTTGGCATGACCTGTGATGACAACTATCATAATGAAGGCATGAACGGCGCATACAGCGCTTATCCCATGATGGAGTACTATGATTATACACAGGACAAGAGCTACCTGGAAAACGGTTTATATGATTTCTTAAAGTCAAGCGCTTCCTTCTATGAAGTATGGCTTGAGAGAGAGGATACCGAGGATGGAAGCTATGTATATTCCCTTTATGCAGGATACAACGAAGGCTCCTGGTCAAAGAACCCGGCAGTGGAGCTGGCCACCATTAAGAACCTTTTGAGCCATCTGATTGAGTACAGCGAGATTCTTGGCCGGGATGCTGACAGAAGAGAGGTATGGAAGGATATCCTTACCCATCTTCCCAAGCAGCCCACAGCAATGGCAAGCGGCGGAGAATCTCTGGCACTGGCAGAGATGGAAGCCAAAAAGCAAGGGAATACCTTCGTGGATGAATGGGCTCTGCTGGCAAGCCCGATTCCGGAAGACGGAAATGCGATTCCCCTGGATGCAGTGCTTCCGGGTAACATATTTAACCATTATTCTTCCCCGGAAGACTCTGAGCTTGTACTTAACACCATTAAGACATTTGTGAATAATGGAAATCCCTGGGGACAGCAGAACAACTTCCCGAGAATTTTCCCTGAAGCAGTGGAAATGGGATATGATATCAAAGAAATTGTAAGTGCATTTGCACAGCAGCTGAATCAGAGACTTCAAAAGAATCTGACCATTGACGACGGTGCTCACGGATTTGAGAAGGTTGGCTCCATCGAGATGGTAAACCAGATGATGCTCAACAGTGAGTGCGGCATGATTGACGTATTCCCCAACTGGCTCTCCAATAAGGACGCTGAATATAAGAGTCTGGCGGCAAAGGGTGGATTTACCGTATCAGCCGGTTATGACGGAATCCAGCAGTCTGTAAGCCATGTTGAGATTACCAGTGAGCTTGGCAATGATTGCAGCATTGTGAACCCCTGGGATAATCTGATTGTGACAGACGAGAATGGCAACAAGGTGAAATTCACCGAGGGTAAGATTCCGTATTACCGGCAGATTGAGACAGACGGCGCAGCAAACGGATATCATAATGGAACACTTATTACATTTGCAACAGAAAAGGGTAAGACCTACACACTCAGCCGTGTTTATGTAGATGAAGAGATGGAGCAGGCAAAGGCAGAGCTGAAAGCCATGATTGCGGAAGCAGAGAGTGCTCTGGCAGATAAGACGCCGGAGGATGAGTTCTACAATGAGGCGGCAAATAAGGCCCTGCAGGATGTAATTGACACTGCAAAAGCAGTGCTGGAAAATGAAGCTTCCTCCTATAAGGAGCTGAAGGCTCAGGTGGAGGTTCTAAAAGGTGCCATGGATACCTTCGATATTGCTTATCATCAGTGGGTAAGGGCCCTGGAGGATCCTAAATTTGGCGGCGCTGCGCCCCAATTTGCAGAATATGACGGATGTAAGGTAATTCAGTGGACGAAAGGTAAAACAGGAAGCTTTTCATATCCCACCAACTCCATTGCGGAAATCCTTGCAATTCCCAGTGGCACGGTTGTAAAGAATATTAAATTCGATGTGTCTTATTTCTGGGAGTATGAAGGGAATAACAATGGCGACTGGATCTGGTTTGATACCTATGATAAGGACGGGAAGTCCGCTCCACCAGTTACGAATCCCAATGGTAACCCGGACCATGGTTTTGGCGTAATGCGGGATTACGGCATGGAGTGGGGTGCCTGGAAGACTTTGACTGTTGAGCGTCAGGATCAACAGCTTGGCGGAAAGGCGGAATACGACTGGCGGTTCCACGTGGGCGGCTTTGGAAATTCTGACTCCTTAAACATCAGAGGATATGAAATTACAGTTACCTTGGAAGACGGTTCTGTAAAGACCGTAATATGGGGAACCATGGATGGGCAGAAGCCGGATATCGAGAAAGTAGCAGGCCTTGGGGACATAGAGGCCGCATACGGAACCTTAGCTTCTGAGCTGGTGCTTCCCAAGACGGTAAAGGTAACCTTAAGCAATGGAATCCGTGTGGAGCTTGACGTAGCATGGAAGCTTGACAACTACGACCCAGAGACAGCCGGAACGTATAAGCTGACAGGAACGCTGGACACGGGAGACGCATACAGGAATAGCCAGAATCTGATGGCGGAAGTAAACGTTACTGTAAAAGAAGACGATAGCGAAGAGGACGACGGTGGTAATGAACCGGGTGACGACGGCGACAATAAGCCAGGGGACGGCGACAATAAGCCGGGCGACGGCGGTGAAGAGGACGGGAAGCCTGCAGAC
>CAPNGW010000201.1 GCA_948665105.1 uncultured Lachnospiraceae bacterium | reverse complement strand
CTCCGTCTCACCCTCCCGGTCGATACGCCACCCGTAGGCATTCGTGTAGAGGGTAACGGTGGGGCCGTAGGAGGTAGTAAAGCTTCGGGCCTTGGAGGCCGTATCGTATTTCTCTGCCAGCCCTTTGACATACTCACCAACCTGCTCTTCATCAATGGTGATTTCTTTTTCATCGGTAACGCTCAGCCATTTGTGTATGGCTTCCCCGTCCAACACTTCCGTGGCGCCCCCGAAGTCATAAATAATTGCCGTGGACACACAGGCATTCATCTCCTTAAGAAGAGCTGTAAGCTCCTGATTGTCGGAGCGAATCTCAGGCTCCGCATAGCATCCCTCCTCCTCCAGCGACAGGCTGCCCTTCAGGCCAATGATTGCCTTCTTAAGCGCAGCCTTGAGAAGCTCACCGTCCAGAAGTGTTCCTTCCTTCTCGGGAACAATCTCATATCCAACCCCTGGCTTATATTCTGAAAGGTACGCATTCTCAGGCTTCCTGTTGTTTTCCGGCTTCAGGCACTTAAGAGCTCCCACCACTTCCGGGAACAAATCCTCCCGATAATCCACCATGGTCTCAAATTCCAGGGTGGTTGTTCGAAACAGCGAGGCAGGCCAGGCAAACCCGCTGCGGGAGCGAAGCTCCTTTTCCAGGCTTCCGTCAAATACGGGAGACAATCCGATATCGCTGCCTCTTATAGCCTCTGTCTCTCCGCCGCGCTCTTCAAGCTTTATTTCATATCGTCCAATTTCCCCCCGTATAACCTCTTCTACCTCTGTCACACTTTTACCGGAACAGTCTACTCCATTAATCATGGTGCGAAACCAGAAATGACTGTGGAAGTAAAACCCCAATACCAGATAGACTGCCGCCAGCACTGCCACCACAATCCCGGCCACCAGGATTATCCACTTCTTCTTTCCTATCTTCCCCATTAAATTCAAAAGTCCTTTCTTATAAAATATTTCAATCTTCTCTAATTATATAGGCTTTAGTGGGATTGTCAATAGCTTAGCGGATTCTTAATCTGTCTCCACGGCACGAAAAGCGCCACCTTGCAAAAATATTACAAAAATTTTACTGAATTTTTTTTAAAAAATACTTGCAATCATGGGGCAGGTATGCTAAAATACTTTTCATGCGGGGTGTGGCTCAGCTTGGCTAGAGCGCACGGCTGGGGGCCGTGAGGTCGCAGGTTCAAATCCTGTCACCCCGATCTCCCTTTTGAGAAACCGATGAATGTCGGTTTCTTTTTTTATATCACAGGAAAATTCTTAGCACTTCCCTATGATTCAAAAACCGCTCCGCTGTGGATTAGTACATAAAATTTTAATATTTTCTTAATTGTTAAAATCTCCATTGTTTCCCCTTTTTCACTGTGATATAATCCGAATTGATAAGAACTTGTTTAAAAATATGGTGGAGGATGTGTCGTTATGAAAGAATTGCTTAAAAAATATAAGCATGCTTGGATATTATCCTATCTGCTTATATATCTTGGCTGGTTTACATATCTGGAAAAGACTGTGACCAACCGCTTCCACGTGGTTCATATGGCAGTGGATGACTATATCCCTTTTATTGAATATTTTATTGTGCCCTACCTCTTGTGGTTTTTGTATGTGGCGGTGGCTGTGGTATATTTCTTTTTCACCAATGTCTCCGACTACTACAAGCTGTGCTGCGTCCTGTTCGTGGGAATGACGCTGTTCCTTGTGATTTCCACCGTCTATCCCAACGGCCACTATTTAAGGCCCAGCGTCTTTAAGAACGACAGCATATTCACCACCCTGGTACAGTGGCTGTACTCTGCAGATACCTCCACCAACCTGTTCCCCAGCATCCACGTGTACAACTCTCTGGCGGTGCACATGGCCGTGTCCAGAAGTGTGAAGCTTCGCCGGTACAAATGGATTCAGGCTGGATCAGGTCTGCTTATGATTAGCATTGTACTGTCCACCATGTTCTTAAAGCAGCACTCCGTGTTTGACGTAATCACTGCCTTTCTTCTGGCCGCAGTCATGTATGTCCTTGTGTACGTGAGAGAGCTTCAGCAACAGCCAAAAAAGGTATACCGCCGGGAATTACAGAAAACATGAAACGGAGCCTGCTCCCACCTTTCCCATAGAGTAAAAAAAGAGCCGCTGTATGAATCCAGCGACTCTTTTTTGTAGACAAATCTACGATACCTGTTTGTGGAAATTACTACTGCATCAGCTTCTTTGCCAACGCCGGAAGCTGGCTTAATGACTCTATGTAAGGAGCCTCTCCGTCTATCCTTCCATACCCGGTTCTTGCATGGACGAAAGGAATCCCCGCAAAGGAGGCTGCCTGGTAATCACCCTGGGTATCTCCCACATAAATTGCCTGCTCCAGGTGGTTCCGCTGTATGACCAGCCGGATGTTCTCACCCTTAGGCCTGCCCGTTGCACCATAGCATTCAAAGTCTTCAAAGAAATCTCTCATCTTATGATACTCCAAAAAAGCCTCTATGTATCCTGTCTGACAGTTGCTGACAATATAAAGATGATAATTCTTCTTCAACTGCGCAAGCGCTTCTTTTAAGCCCTCAAACAAAGTTCCGCCATGTTCCCTAATATATCGGTTCTCCACATCGAAGCAATGCTCTAAGAACTCCATCCGGCGCGCCTTATTAAATCCGTCAAATACAATATCTGCAATTTCCTCCATGGACTTTCCCATCACTGCCTGTACCGACTCCACGGTAACCACAGTCTTAACCTCCGGAAGATCTTTAAGAGCCAAAACCCATGACTCAGCCACCTGCCGGGAGGAATCCCACAATGTTCCGTCCAAATCAAACAGTATTCCCTTTTTCATTATACTGTCATCTCTTTTAAATTCTCGGAGATAATCAGCTTTGCCTCTGTGGCCTCCTGAATCTCTTCCAATGTGAACTCCGGGTTGTACTCAGTGAGAACCAGCCCCTCCGGTGTCACATCCATAACACCCATCTCGGTGACAATCATGTTTACCTGGCCTTTGGCTGTCAGGGGAAGTGTGCACTCCTTGAGAATCTTGTGCACTCCCTTGTTGGTGTGCTCCATGGCCACGATAACCTTTCTGGCTCCCACTACAAGGTCCATGGCTCCGCCCATACCGGGAACCATCTTGCCGGGGATAATCCAGTTGGCAATATTTCCCTTCTCATCCACCTGGAGAGAACCAAGTACCGTTGCATCCACGTGTCCGCCACGGATGATGGCAAAGGAATCTGCACTGCTGAAAAATGCTCCGGTGGGCTCAACTCCTGCCGGTGCGCCGCCTGCATTGACAATGTAGGGAGCATCCTCAGGGTTGTCTGCCTGAGCCTTCAGACCCAAAAATCCGTTCTCGGACTGAAGGGTAATGCTGACGGAAGGGTCCAAATAGCTGGGAACCAGAGTGGGAAGTCCGATACCAAGATTCACCACGTCGCCGTCCTTTAATTCCTTGGCTACACGAGCCGCGATAAAGCCTTTCTTATCTTCCATTATTCAGCACCTCCTTTTAAAATATGGGTTACAAATACACCCGGCGTCTCTACGAAATCAGGTCCGATAGCTCCGGCCTCCACATACTCGTCAGCTTCTACGATAACGATATCGGCAGCCATAGCCATCATGGGATTGAAGTTCCTTGTGGATCCCTTATAACGGACATTTCCTGCTGCATCCACCTGGTAAGCCTTAATCAGTGCCACATCTGCTTTCAGGGGCTTCTCCAGCAGGTATTCTCTGCCGTCCACCTCAACAATCTGCTTGCCGTCTGCTACAGAGGTTCCAACTCCGGTAGGAGTCAAAACTCCGCCCAAGCCTGCCCCGCCGCTTCGAATCTGCTCCGCTAAAGTTCCCTGGGGAGTAAGAACCAAATCCAGCTCTCCAGCGCTGTACTGCTGGCCACAAACCTTGTTAAGGCCCACATGGCTGGCAATCAGCTTCTTGGCCTGATGGGTATCCAGAAGCTTTCCACATCCCTCTCCCGGACGACCTGCATCGTTACAGATAATCGTCAAATCCTTGGCCCCGCTCTCCACAATGGCATCCACCAACCGTGTTGCGGTGCCGTTTACCATGAAGCCGCCAATCATGATGGTCATACCGTCCTTGAACATGCCGGCAGCTTCGCTCTGGGTAATTGTTTTTACCTTAGACATACATATCTCCTTTCTCCTCATTCAAATTCTGAATTCCGTATTTTATTATACCAAAAATCTTAACAAAAATCTAGCTTGTAACCAACAATTTCTATCCTTTTTTCTGTTTTTTCTATTCCTTTATCTTGATGTGCACATCTGTAAGCTGCTTTTCCTCCACCTGTGCCGGTGCCCCCATCATTACATCCATCGCGTTTTTGTTCATGGGGAAGGGTATAATCTCCCGAATGCTCTCCTCGCCACAAATCAGCATAATCATCCGGTCCACCCCGGGGGCAATGCCTGCATGGGGCGGCGCGCCGTAGCAGAAGGCGTTATACATGGCCGGAAACTTGGCCTTAACGTCCTCTTCTCCCAGGCCCACCAGCTCAAAGGCCTTAATCATAATCTCGGGATTGTGATTTCGTACTGCCCCGGAGGAAAGCTCCACACCGTTGCACACCAAATCGTACTGGTAAGCCAGGATAGACAAGGGCACCTGATTTGTCAGGGCCTCCATTCCTCCCTGGGGCATGGAAAAGGGATTGTGGCAAAATTCCAGCTCCCCGGACTCCTCCCCAATCTCGTACATGGGGAAGTCCACAATCCAGCAAAACTCATAGCAGTCCTTGCGCATGTGATTTTCGCTGGCGGCTCCCAAAAGCTTTCTTAAGACTCCGGCTGTCTTAAGAGCCGTAAGCTTCGCTCCTGCGGTAAGGCCCACAAAATCACCGGGCTTTAAGTTCAGAGCCTCCATGACCGCCTCTTTGCGCTCCTGTAAAAACTTGGAGATACCGCCCACAAGCTCACCCTTCTCGTCCACCTTGAACCAGTAGGCCTTGTTGGCTGTCTGCACCTCCACCTGGGCGCAGATTCCGTCAATCACCTTGCGGGTGCCGTTAAAG
>CAPNGW010000200.1 GCA_948665105.1 uncultured Lachnospiraceae bacterium | reverse complement strand
TGGGGTGAGAGTAGCAAACCAGCCCCCGCATGGGTACCCCATTTACAGCCTCCAGCAAAAAGCCTCCCCGGGTGACCTCTCCCACCAGGGCCGAAACCTCCAGCTCCCCCGGCGTTATCTCCACCTGTGGCTGTTCGTATTGAAATCTGGCGTATGCCAGGTCCTGAATTAATCGATGCAAATTCTCACCTGCTTTGCTGTTGCGTTTTTCTGCCGAAACGTTTAATATAAAGATGTTACATTGATTATAAACGATTTGCAGGGCATTTGTAAATGGTTAATCCCCGGATGCCTGAAATGAACGTGAACGGAGGTACGTATGCTTAAGCACAAGGACCATTTCCACGGAAGTGATTTGGAGAAAATAGAAGCTGTCTACGGCATTAAGAAAGAGAATATTACCAGCTTTTCCGCCAATGTGAACCCCCTGGGTGTCTCTCCCCTGCTTCGGGAGAGCCTTGCGTCCCACATTGACGCCATCACCACCTACCCGGACCGGGAGTACACCTCTCTCAGACGGTGTATTGCCGGGTATGCAGGCTGTGATGGGGATAATGTTCTGGTGGGTAACGGCTCCACGGAGCTGATTTCCATTCTCATTCAGCTGATGCACCCCAAAAAAGCGCTGATTATCGGTCCCACCTACTCAGAGTATGAGCGGGAGATTTCCCTGGGCGGGGGAACCTGCCTCTACTACCCCCTAAAGGAGGAACAGGATTTTACCCTGGATGTAAGCCATTTTACAGCTCAGTTAAATGAGAGTATTGATTTGCTGGTGATTTGCAATCCCAACAATCCCACCTCCACCGCCCTGAATCAGCCTCAGATGCGCCGGATTCTGGACGTGTGCAAGCAGCACGACATCTTTGTTATGGTGGATGAGACCTATGTGGAATTTGCCCCCCACTGGGAGGAAATCTCCGCCGTTCCATTAACCGGATATTACAACAACATTATGATTCTTCGGGGAACCTCCAAATTCTTCGCATCTCCCGGACTGCGCCTGGGCTATGCCATCACCGGCAACCGGGACTTAATCAAATCCATAAACACCCGGAAAAATCCCTGGACCATCAATTCTCTGGCAGTGGTGGCCGGTGAAATCATGTTCACCGACACGGAGTACATTCACAAGACCCGCTCCCTTATATCTGCAGAGCGAAGCCGCATGTATGAGGCTTTAAATGCAGATGAACGCTACAAGGTGTATCCCCCCACCGCCAACTTTATGCTGGTTCGGATTCTGGATGAAGCCCTTACCTCCGGCCACCTGTTTGACAAGGCCATCCGCCGGGGACTGATGATTCGGGACTGCTCCACCTTCCCCTTCCTGGACAACAAATTCTTCCGGTTCTGCGTCATGTCCCCGGAGATGAATGGGCGGCTGCTTGATTGTCTTTTGGAAGGGTAATTGAAACTGTCTGATATGAAAAAAGCATTTGGATTCTGTAAATACCTAAAAACACAGGCTGGGGATATGGTAATCGCCTGACAGTTCATGAAAGGCGGACGGGAGCATATGTGGCACACGATAAATTACATGAGCCTTTGCAATTATTGCCGTCTTCTTTGAGGTATTCAGTGGATATTTTCCCACCGTCTGCTCCTGTCACACCACGCGGCTACCATAGCTTCCCTCGCCATATTTACTTCCAATCTCCCCCAGCAAATGGTCATCTATCAACCCCATATCTAACTCTATTCCCGTTATCCTTTTTCAAAATCAGATATGTTCATAAAATACATCCTTGATGGAAGTGTTTCCGAAGTTTCAGGGTCTTTATAATTAACAAAAATCAAAATATCTTCCTTTGAATTTTGTGTCATATATGTAATATAGTAATCTTTATCATTGGCAAAAAAGGAGTATTGATTTATTTGTCCGGTATCTGTATTCAAAATAAATATGTTATTTTTATAAGCTTCATAACAGGTAACCAATGCATTGTTGTTCATGGCATTTGCGGCTCTGAAAAATTCTGGGCTTACACTTACTACCTGCCCAATATTTTTTGGATTACTTATGTTGCCAGTATTAACAGGCGATAGTTCAAACAAAGCTCTTGTTATACTAAAATTTTCATAATATACGTAGCCATTATTTACATCAAAGTGTGAAACCAGTTGGCGCAATTCATTGTTCTCATCTTCTGTTTCTAAGGTATTTTCAGCTATTACTGCTGTAACATCCATAGAGGATACTAACTCCATACTCCAGTCGTAACAGTCAATATACATCTGCACATTTGTTTCTGTATTCATATTTAACCGTAAAAGGTAAATATAATATTCATCTGATGAAATATGCCTGATTGTTTCCCCTGTATTTGTTTTTGAATCAAAAGAATATTCCTTAATTTCAACTAAAGATTTGCTTTTAGTATCATATTCATTTACATAGCATTTCTCTCTTCCAGGAGTGACAACAAAAATTTTATCGCCTGCAAGCGTCATAGAATTATAAGGAGAGTTGCTATTTTTCAATATAATGGCCTCCATTGTATTTTTCTGCAAATCTATATCATACAAATAATTCTCTGTTTTGTCGAAATCATATGAATCACCGACAGTAACAAGCATATAGACATGGCTCCCATTGCAAATAGTATCATAAGAAGCCTCATAAACCCATTCACTTATGACACCCAATAGAATACTTTTATTTGTGGAAAAATCATATTGATAATACTCCATTTCCCAAGCCTCCTCTGCTGAATTAAGTGAGAGCTTGGAATAAATAAAGCCATTATCTGTTTGCACTATAGCCCCAAAATGCTCAATCTCAACAACGACATCACCATATTTATCGCATACAGAAATTACCTCATTCATTTTGTTTTGCTGAGTGTTCTGATTCGCGTCATAAGAAATATCCACTTTTGAATCTGAGCAGGCCGTCAAAATAAAAATAAATAACCATTCCAAACTAAAAAATATTTTTCTTAGACTTCTATTCATATACTTTCTTCCCTTCAACGATTCGGGTGTCAAAAGGGGTTTTTACAGATTGCTGTTGGCAATTTGCCAATCCCATTTTTGAAAACCCTTTTGACATCCGAATCTTTCAACAATAGAAACTACGGTTAACAAGTGATCTATTGTCTTGAATTTCAAAGAGTGGATGCCTATTGCACCCACTCTAAAAAATATTGATATTAGTAGACAATTAATCATATTTCTTTCTTATTTCCATACCAATTTGTTCCAGCTCATCCACTACTTTCTCTGGAGTTGCTATGAATAATTTTGACTTACTATCGCTGAACAAAACAGACTCTGACGAATCCAGAGGGTACTTTCCCCAGATTGCACTTAAGGGCACATACCATTCGTCGCTTTCCGAATAGTATAAGAAAAGCATATACTCCTTCCCCGAGGCCATCTTTTTATAGTTTGCCACATGATAGGTCACCTTTCCAGACGCGTCGTATGCTTCGTTTTCAAACACCGGCAGTATGCTCCCAATCTCTATGCTTCGTCCACTTTCGTTTTTAAATATCTCCTTTACCTCAACATTTCCTATGGTACCGGAAAAATTCACATTCCCTCTATTACCCCTTCCAACCATAGGCGGCTCTTCGCTTTTCTTTTCCACCTTCACTATAATATCTGATTTTTCTTCAATCTCTTCTAAAAACTGATATTCATCAACCTTCGCCTCAACCGTTATATGCGTATCCCTTTCAGCGAGGTTGTCTGAATTATCCTTCGTAAAAAAAATTGCACATATGACAAGAATCCCAACCACTAATATACTGCTGCCTGCTATAATCATCCCTTTTTTCATATTCGTAGCCTCCCCCCTTTAATAAATTGCAGATATTCCGGCTTTATCATCTGACAGAGGATAAGCCTTTCCGTTAAATCCATACTGCCTCATAACTGCAATAGAATCATTGGCAGGCTGCGTATGAGAAAGCCCCAAAGCATGGCCCACTTCATGCACGATTGTTTCCGCTTTGACAAAATAATCGCTTTTTTTCCACGATTGATGGTAAACAATCTCTTTATAAGTGGATGACGTATAATAACAAATTGCATAATTACCTGTATCCCGATCCATATATGTCTGGCTAAGGGCTGGGTTATAAAATGCATATTCTCTTTTAAAACTAATCCCCTCTAAGCCTGCCCACTTCTTTGTAAAAGAATCAATGTTAACAAACATATTCTCCAAATTCGGATCATAATAAACCGTGATATTTCCCTTTGCCGCACCAGGATATGCATACCCATTTAAATTATATGCCTCAACTGATAATGTCCGAGAAGATATGCTTAATAAAAAAACCAAAAAAATAATAATAATTTTTTCACCTCTTTTTACGCTCACTTCTTACCCTCCTGTAGATTGCAATACTGTTTTTTCTTTAAGTTCTTTTCACAACTTATACCATTATTACATTTACAATATTACTGCTTGCAAGGTTATGACATATTTTTGTTTCCTCAGTTTATCTTCCTCCGACTTCCAATGGAATCTCCTCCCTCCTCTTCTTTTCATTTTTCATTCTAATTTGTTCTATATTTCCATTATATCTAAATAATATTTATATGTCAACATTATACTCTTTAATTATTGTTTATTTTTAACTATATAAGAAATAATTAAAATATTTCTATTAATATTCTGATATTATATTTGCTTGTTTTTTAATTCTGTTTTTATTCTCAATACTATATTATTTTACAGGAAATAGACTCTGAACGCCTTCCCTGGCGTCGTCTGCAATGCACCCATCAAAATTTTTTCTTCAAACCCCCTTGACATTTCTCAAATTATGTTTTATTGTATTATTAATATAGTACAGTAATACAAGAGATTTCTTGCTCCACTGTACCAACGCAGAACCACTACAAAGAAAGGGGGTATTTTATGCCATGGAATCTGGATTCTGACCGTCCCATCTTTTTACAGATTATCGAGAAGATTCAGACGGATATCGTTTCGGGAATCTACCACCCCGGCGATAAGCTGCCATCGGTGCGGGAGCTGGCCCAGGCGGCCTCTGTCAACCCCAACACCATGCAGAAGG
>CAPNGW010000199.1 GCA_948665105.1 uncultured Lachnospiraceae bacterium | reverse complement strand
CCTGGCCGCCTCTCCGCTTACAATATACTCTTTGAGGGTTTTTTTCAACTGGGTCTCATAGGAACAATGTTCTCTCAGGGTACCGCAGTAGTTGGCATTGTGGGGAAAGGTGAAATAATCCGCCACATAATGTATTACCTGGCCAAGCTCCCGGAAAAAGGCCCGCATATTCTGGCCGTATTCCCCTTCCACCAAACGGCGGATGGACTCCTGAACCATGGAAAAGGTTCCCTGTATCTCATGTCTGGTGGTCAGAAACGAAGGCTTACAGTCTGGAAGGATACTTCCCAGATAAAATGCCTTCTCATGCTTCTTAAGTTCCTGTTCCTTCATGCTGTCCACGATATATTTTGCCAGTGAAATGTGTGATTTTTTTTGCATCGAAGCCTCCACAATTCAATTTCTGCATATTTTAAATCTAAAAAAATACCAACAGCTATATTGTACTTCTTCCAATTTAAAATATCAAGTGGTAAATTATGAATTTTCCGTAACAAAAAAAGAAACAATCCATCAAAGGCTATCAACAGAAGCTGTCAATCAGCACTCACATTCAAAGCTGGCGCACTCTGTATCCTGACAATTGCAGGCGTGGGAACCGGCAATACCAATCTCCTGTGCTGTGCATTTACAGTCGTCGTTGAACACGCATTTTTCTGCTTCGCAGTCCACATCAATCATTCTGCTGGGATGTGTCGTGGCATTGGTGCTTCTCTCTCCGCTTCTCTCCCTGAAGCTGCCGCAGCAGGTGGCAGAGGGCTCCATAGCGTCTCTCCCCTCCACCATGATGTCTCCCTTGCAGCAATAACGTTCCTCATTGTACATGCAGGTTTGTGCTGAACATTTTAACTGGGTCATAATCGTTGCTCCTTTTTTATTTTTTCAACGATAGTATGACCCAGTTTGAATTTCCTTATTCTTCTATTTCGATTTTACGGATTTCTTTGGTGCGGATTTCCTTTGAAATATCCTCAATGAAATCCGATAAGCTTCTGGCGCCCTCGTCGCCCTTGTAACGGCTTCTCACGGAGACAGTGCTCTCCTCTTCCTCCTTCTGCCCTACCACCAGCATGTAAGGTACTTTATTCAGACGGCTCTCCCGGATTTTATAGCCGATTTTCTCGGAGCGCAAATCCACAGTGGCCAGAATGCCGTTGTCCTTAAGCTCGGTAAGCACCTTATCTGCATAGTCGTTGTATTTCTCGGAAATAGGCAGAATCCGAACCTGCTCCGGACAGAGCCAGGTGGGGAACTGACCTGCATATTTCTCGATGAGCCATGCCAGTGTCCTCTCGTAACAGCCCATGCTGGTCCTATGGATGATATAAGGCCGCTGCTTTTCCCCATTCTGGTCGATGTAATACATGTCGAACTGCTCTGCCAGCACCGCATCCCACTGAATGGTAATCATGGTGTCCTCCTTGCCGTATACATTCTTAGCCTGGATATCCACCTTGGGTCCGTAAAAGGCAGCCTCCCCGTCGGCCTCATAGAAGGGAATCTCAAGCTCGGTAAGCACCTTTCTGATACTATTCTGGGTCTCCTCCCAAACGGACGCGTCGCCAATATATTTTTCCTTGTTATTGGGGTCCCACTTGGACAGGCGGTAGGTTACATCCTCCTCCACCCCCAGGGTCTGTAAGCATTTTCTTGCAAGGGCCAGACAGCCTTTAAATTCCTCCACCATCTGGTCCGGACGCACGATTAAGTGTCCCTCGGAAATGGTGAACTGGCGCACACGGGTCAGGCCGTGCATCTCGCCGGAATCCTCGTTTCGAAACAGCGTGGATGTCTCGCCGTAGCGAAGAGGCAGGTCCCGGTAGGATTTCTGGCTGGCCTTGTACACATAATACTGGAAGGGGCAGGTCATGGGGCGAAGGGCAAATACCTCCTTGTCCTCTTCCTCGTCTCCCAGCACAAACATGCCTTCTTTGTAGTGGTCCCAGTGGCCGGAAATCCGGTAAAGGTCACTTTTGGCCATGAGAGGGGTCTTTGTTCTCACATATCCCCACTTCTCCTCCTCATCCTCAATCCAGCGCTGCATGGTCTGAATCATTTTGGCGCCCTTGGGCATTAAGAGGGGCAGGCCCTGGCCAATAACATCCACGGTGGTGAAAAGCTCCATCTCCCGGCCCAGCTTGTTATGGTCCCGCTTCTTCACATCCTCAAGGTATATAAGGTAGTCTGAAAGCTCTTCCTTTTTTGCAAATGCGGTCCCATAGATACGCTGAAGCTGTGCCTTGTTGGAATCTCCCCGCCAGTAAGCCATGGAGGAGGAAATCAGCTTGTAGGCCTTTATATTTTTTGTGCTCATCAGGTGGGGTCCGGCGCACAAATCCACAAATTCGCCCTGACGGTAGAAGGAAATCTCCGCGTCAGCAGGCAGGTCCTCAATAAGCTCCACCTTGTAGGGCTCATCCTTCTCCTTCATAAAGGCAATGGCTTCTTCTCTGGGAAGGGTAAATCTCTCCAGCTTCGCCCCTTCCTTGATGACCTTCTTCATCTCTTTTTCAATCTCGTCCAAATCCTCTCTGGAAAAGGGCTCCGTGTCAAAGTCATAGTAGAAGCCGGTATCGATGGAGGGACCAATGGCCAGCTTTGCATTGGGGCGCACCCGCTTTACTGCCTCCGCCATCACATGGGAGGTGGTATGGCGAAGGGCCGCCAGGCCTTTTTCATCGCCGGCTGTCAAAATATTCAATGCACAATCCCCTTCAATCACAGTGCGTAAATCCTCTGTCTTACCATTTACTTCCCCGGCAGTGGCTACACGAGCCAGCCCCTCACTGATATCAAGGGCGATTTCATAGATGGATTTTGCGCCTTCGTATTCCTTTACGGAACCATCCTTTAAAGTAATTTTCATGATTCATTTCTCCTCACATATTTGTATTTTTTATATCATAAGGAAGTTCAAAGAACTTTTCTGTGATATAAAAAAGCATCCCCAAAGGAATGCCTGTGTTGTAAAAGTGATGCATCCCTCTCTGAAGGGACGAGTATAATACCCGCGGTTCCACCCTGCTTGTATGGAAGCAACTGTTCCAAACCACTCTTTTGATGATAACGGAATCACCGGGCCGGATTAACGGCCACTCGGAGTTGGTTTTCAAATGTTTCCGGATAAGCTGCTTCCAGCGCCGGAAAATCTCGTCTTCAGATTTCCACTGGCAACTCTCTCTGTATCCACTCCACACTTTACTCTTCTCGTCAACGTGTTTTTTATTTTATTTGATGATTTCTTATTGTAATCCCTTTTGCATGAAATGTAAAGATTATTTTCGTACTTTTTTAAGATTATTTCCTGCCACAGCACTTCTTATACTTCTTACCGCTTCCGCAGGGACAGGGGTCATTGGGATACACCTTGGCTTCTTTGACGATGGTGCCGGATTTCTTCTGCTCAATGTATAAAGCCTTTCTGGTCTCCTGGTCAAAAATCGCCTCCCACTGGGGCAGCTCGTAGAGCCAGTCCGCCTTGGCGTCCACCATGTTCTTATATAGCTTTTCCTTGTCAAAGGCCAGGCTCACCCTGGTGTCCTCCTCCATCTCCTCAATGGGATTGGGGGTAAGGAGACTGTCATTGATACCGTCCAAAAAACCGGTCATAGCCATGATATCAAGCTCATACTTGTCGGCCAATTCCTTTACTGTACCTTCCACCACCTCATCCGGGCTGGCAAGCAGCTTCTCGTAAACACTCTTCTCCATCTCAAAATAGCGCTTCCAGAACCGCTGCAGCTCTCCTTTATCTGCCTGCTGATTGTATGCAATACTCTGCCATTGTTCCAATAATGCCATCTTTTCTACCATCCTTTATTTCTTCATTTGGATAACACAATTTTTGTACGCCAATACAGTATATCGCATTTTTACAAAATTTTCAACAAGTTTATCCTGCCAGGACAAATTCCTCTAAAAATTTCTCAATCCCTTCTGCAATCCCTTCCGCGACTTTCATCTGGTAGCTGTCATCCAGTAATTTTTCCCGCTCGCTGGCTTCCGTGATGAAACCAGTCTCCACCAGGCAGGAGGGCATAGTAGTATTCTCCACCACATAAAAATCGCTGTCTGTTTTCACCCCCAAATCCCTGGCCTGGGTCTTACCCAACAAAGCACTATGTATGGCATCTGCCAGACTGGGGCTTTGGGCATTGGCCTTCTGGCTGCAATATGTTTCAATTCCGTTGGTTACGGTATCATTCTCCAGGGCATTCTGATGGACACTCACAAAGATATCTGCCTGCTTGTCCGACGCAACCTTCACCCGGTCCTTAAGCACCATGCGGCTGTCATCATCACGGGTCATAACAACCTGATAGCCTGCCTCCTTCAACAGCCCTTCCAGTTTTTTGACAATGGCCAGATTGATGTCTTTCTCATACACGGACTTCCACAGAGTACCGGAATCCTTTCCTCCGTGGCCTGCATCCAGAACGATACAAACCTCATTCCGCTCTTTTTTGCCCATCTGGCTGTAGGTACCCTCAGGCTTTTTGGGGGCGCTGTATGCCATTCCCGGATTCACCAGCTGGACCATCCGCTCTTCCTTCTTTTCTCCGGACAGCAGCCTTACAGTGGCTGTCAGCACCAGCGCCGTTGCCACAACCGTCAATAACAATCTTCGAATTATCTGCTGTCTTCTGCGTTTTCTGCGCAAAGCCCTTCTGCGCTCCAGTGCCCTTTGCTGTCTCATTCTGTCGTCCAACTGTATGTACCTCCCGCTTAAGATACATGTATTTTATCATAAAAGGAGTTAATAAATATTCCGCAGATTGTATGCAAATTGTAATTTTTGTCATAATTTACATAAAATTTTATTGCTGAAAGCGGCATATCACTTTGACATGCCGCTTTTTTCCATCAATCCCAATCGTAATCGTACTCCAGAATCGTTCCGGTATAAGCATCTATGGTGTAGTCATACTCGGTGGCTCCATAGTAGAATTCCACCTCATATACGGTATAACCATCATCCCAATCCAGCTTTGCCTTGGAGAAGGTAACATCTGACATGGACAAGCCTGCATGGGACAACGCGATGGCTTTTGCCTGGTCCACGCCGATGTCGTTTCCTGTGCTTCCTCC
>CAPNGW010000198.1 GCA_948665105.1 uncultured Lachnospiraceae bacterium | reverse complement strand
CCGGTGGCCCCCTGTCCTGTTGTGGAAGGCTGGAAAGCGCCTGTCCGCGCAACCGTCAGAAGCCCGGAGATAGCCGCACACAGAGAACAGAGCACATAGGCGGAAATCTGTGTCAGCCGGACATTGACACCGGAGTTGTAGGCCGCTGTTTTGTTGGAGCCGCTGACAAACAGCTGTCTCCCGTACACCGTCTTTTTCATAACAAAAAATGCAATGATAAATACAAGAATCATGATAATCACAGGAATGGGAACCACTCCCACATACCCGGTGCCGATAAACATAAAGGTGTCCGGTATGGATTTGCCGGAAATGCTGACTCCTCCTGTGGTAATCAGTACGATTCCCGCCATAATCTCCTTCATCACCAACGTTACCACAAAGGGCTGCAGCTTTCCGATTGTCACCAGAATGCCGTTTATCAGACCACACCCTACGCTTAAAAGAAGAACGGAAATAATGGTAACTCCCACCGGGCACCCGGCATTCAGCATGAGGATAGAAGTCATTCCCACAATCTGAATGGTAGAGCCAATGGATAAGTCGATTCCTCCAATCAAAATAACAAAATACATGCCGATGGCCGCAATGGCCGTATATGCCGTCTGCCGTAACAGATTCAGAATGTTGGAGCTTGATGCGAAAAATTCTGACAGCATTGGAGACAAAATCAGCAAAATGATAATGAGGACTGCTATCGAAATTTCATTCTTGTTTTCCCGAAAAAATATGGTTCGCTTTTCCTTTTGATGATTCATCTTACCTAAGCCTTTCCCTTTCTTTTGATTCTGCCTGTTTCTCTTCTGTTTCTTTTATTATATTTTTCCGGCCTCCTCTTCTCAAGGGTCGTAACTTCATATTCGGGGGAGATTTTTCAGTTTGTGTCCCCATGCATTGCCTTTCCCCTGAACATTTAGAGGCTCTTAGCTTCGGAACCTGGAGCAAAGAAGAAGGCAGCTTGTGAAATTTGCCAACATCAATCTGTAAAAGCCCATTTTGACACCCGAAGCCCATAGGATAAAAAAACTGCCAGACCCTCTATGCAAGGTCTGACAGTTTTTTTATCCTATTTCCCGATTTTCTTGTGAATATCCCGGTTCAGCTTCTCCCGCCAATCCTCCACGTAAGTGCTGGTATTTTTGAGAAGCTCCTCACAAAAGGCCGCCACATCCTCCCCGGTAATCTCCAGCACCTGCTTTCCTTCGGCTGCTCCGGCTTCAAAGAGCTCCAGCAAATCATAGTGGACTCTCATCATGTCGTACCCGGCCCCGGTGGCGAACCTCCACATATGCTCCTGAATCTTCTCAAACACATACCGGTAATCCTCCGGCAATGCCTTCACCCGGGCCATGTGCTCCTTGTATTCCCGCTTTTCCTCCATAATCTTCTTCACATTAAAATAATTATCAAAAAACTCAGACATGCGCTGTCTCCTCCTTTAATTCCTCAATCTTCGATGTCACAAACCTCCACCGCTGCCAAAAACGGCTAAGCTCCTTTCGTCCTGCCTCATTGAGCCGATAAAATTTCCTCTGGGGGCCCATATCTGAAGGACGCTTTTCTATCTCCACCAGCTTGTTTCTCTCCAGCCGCATCAGGATGGTATATACGGTGCCCTCCACCACATCCGTGAATCCAAGGTCATTGAGCCTGCGGGTTATCTCGTATCCATAGGTCTCCCTGCGGCTTATGATTTCCAGCACGCATCCTTCCAGAACACCCTTTAGCATCTCCGTTAAATGCTCCAATCCGCTCTCTCCTCTCTACTTAGTCATCCATGTATGCAGTAACACTTACTACTTCTATATAGTATTACATAATAGTTGCTTTGTCAAGAGCTATTAGGGAGGAAAATTTTTCCAGACTCATCACAGCAGCCTCTTATACACATGAAAAAGCATTCTGCAAAGCAGAATTCTCCGCCTGGGTTGGGATAGAAACATAATTCCCTGTGATACAAAGAAAGACGAAATGCCCCGGAACTCAATGTTCCTGGGGCATTTCGCCTATCTTATAAAAAGGGGAGGATAAGTATTTAACTTCATCATTAGTAATTTCCGGAGAGAAACGGGTGGGGGCCTTACATTTCTCTGCCGGTAATTATAGTATGAACCAAAAAATTTCCTTTATACAGCTTTTTGAAAAAATTCTTCTGTTACAGAAAATTTTAAAGGCCGCCGCAAAAGCGGCAGCCCTTAAGCTTCTGTCTCATCCCTGAAATCGGGTCACTTACTAAATTAGTGTGTGATTGTAAGCTCGGTATCTTTGTCAAATACGTGAATCTTCTCAACATCCATAGCCAGTTTGATGCTGTCGCCGTAACGTGCGGTGGTTCTGGAATCAACCTTGGCAGTCATAGCAGTGTCGTTGATGCTGTAGTACAAAAGTACTTCGGAACCCAGAAGCTCGTAACCGGTAACAGTGGTGGATACGATGCTCTCTGAATGAGTCTCAATGGCAATCTGGGAATCATCGATGTCCTCAGGACGAATGCCCATCACAACGGTCTTGCCCGCATAACCGCCATCCTTCAGAGCCTGAGCCTTGGAGGGAGGAAGCACAACGGAGAATTCACCGAACTTCAGGGAAACCTTGTCGCCCTCAACAATGCACTCTGCATCCAGGAAGTTCATCTGGGGTGATCCGATAAAGCCTGCAACAAACAAGTTATCCGGCTCGTTGTATAATTTCTGAGGAGAGTCCACCTGCTGAATCACGCCATCCTTCAGTACAACGATTCTGGTACCCAGGGTCATAGCCTCTGTCTGGTCATGTGTAACGTAGATGATGGTAGCGCCCAGTCTCTGATGCAGAGAAGCAATCTCGGAACGCATCTGCACTCTCAGCTTTGCATCCAGGTTGGACAGGGGCTCATCCATCAGGAATACCTTGGGCTCACGCACGATAGCACGTCCCATAGCCACACGCTGTCTCTGACCACCGGACAGAGCCTTGGGCTTACGGTCTAATAATTTCTCCAGGTCAAGGATTCTTGCGGCCTCTTCCACCTTCTGCTTAATCTCGGGCTTCGGAACCTTTCTCAGCTTCAAACCAAAGGCCATGTTGTCAAACACGGTCATATGGGGATACAATGCGTAGTTCTGGAATACCATGGCGATGTCTCTGTCCTTGGGCTCCACGTCGTTCATCAGTTTGTCATCGATGTACAACTCACCGCTGGAAATCTCCTCCAGACCCGCAATCATACGAAGGGTGGTAGACTTACCGCATCCGGACGGTCCTACGAAAATGATAAATTCTTTGTCTGCCACATCCAGATTGAAGTCCTTAACAGCCTCGAATCCGTTGGGATATTTCTTAACGATATTTTTTAATGATAAGCTTGCCATAATGAATCCTCCTGATATTCTTTGCTTATTTTGAATTACAGCAATTTGCCTACATATACTTTACCAAATTCCGCTCCTTTTCACCACCCTGAAATTCCACAAAAAAAAGACAGGTTTCTTGTCAATTTATCTAAGTTACCTGTCTCTTTTGTATCCATTCGTTATTCTGACGAAAAAGATGTCGATTTCTATGCAGAATGACGAATCATCCTCCGGTGCATCCTAGAGCTTGGAGTACCCGAAGCCGTTTACCATGGCCTCCAGCCGGTGTCCCTTCTGGCAGAAGGGGCAGTCCTTCTGGGTGTAGGCCGCATAGCCCGGCAAATCCTCCTCGGTGAACACCGATTCCACCGGATACCCCTCTATCTCCTTGACAGTGCTGAAAATGGAGCTGATGCCCGCCATCGTGCCTCCGTAATATTGGATGCACTCAAGGCTTCTTCGGATGGTCACACCTGTGGTGGTGGTTGCCAGAAGCAGCAGCACGTGCTTTCCCCGAATGGCCAGCATGGTGTTATCCCGGAAAATCATCTGGTTGTTGGAGTTGAACTCCGGGGATACCACGTAGATGGTCTCATGGAGGTTGGTGGTAGTTAAGAAACTTCGTTTCTCAAATTCCTGGGCCAGAAAAGCTCCCACCGCCTCCGTGCCGTCCATGCACACGATGGTGTCGATGGTGATTGCATTGGTAAATCTTGAGGCAATCACAGCCGCCACATCCCGGGCCTCCTTTGCACGAATCTTCAAGCTGGTCATATCAATATAGTAATTGATATGGGAATGACTGGTTGCAAAGTGCCCCGGCACTGCGTGGAGCGCTACTTTACTGGAATCCTTCGCATAAAATTTTACCATACGGTCTTCCATAAAATCTCCGCCTTTCTTCTGCCTTCTCTACCGCCGGCCTGTGCTGCCGAAGCCGCCCCGGTTCTCATGGTTTAAGGATGACACTTCCTCAAAGACAATCTTCGGCTGGTTCTTAACAATGCGGAACTGGCAGATTCTTTCGTTTTTTTCGATTACGGTATCCCGGGTGGCGTACACAGGCATCCGCCACATGTCCTCATCGCCGCAATAGCTCCCATCTATTATACCACAACTATTGACTTGCAGCACCCCATAATTTTTGAAAGTTGAGCTTCTGGGTACCACATGGGCCTCATACCCCTCGGGAAGCTCCATGGCAACCCCTAAGGGAATCAGCTTAAAATCACCTTTTTTAAGCTCCACGGTCTCAGAGGAGCGCAAGTCAATCCAGTCGGATTTTCCGTCAATATAGGTCAGCTTGTCAATATCTTCCGTAAAATATTTAATCTTAATGTGCTCCATAATCCTCTCCTATTCACAGTGCAGCACCACATGTCCTGCTGCTTTCGTGGCTTTCACGTCAATGACCCGCTGGTTGCTGCTTCCCCGCCAGTGGAGCTTCACATCCTTCTTTTCCGCCACAAATTCACCGTCCACCACCACGTCCACGTAATTCATAATTTCCAGCTCTCCAATGGCCTCCCACACAAATCCCGTGTAAAGCCAAATGGTTTTTTCAGGAAAATATGTACGCACCGCCCTAACCAGCTCAAGGATGTCCGCCCGGTTGGCAAAATACAGGGGATCACCACCGCTTAAGGTGAGGCCGGAAATGTAAGCCTTCTTAAGCTCTCCAAGCAATTCTTCTCTGGCCGCCTCATCAAAGGGCAGCCCTCCGTTGGCATCCCAGGTCACGGGATTGTGGCACTCCTT